>CAZDOW010000057.1:19228-21202 GCA_964507115.1 uncultured Maribacter sp. | reverse complement strand
ATTACATCTACAAAAAGAGGTTCTATTACTTCTGTACAGGCGGTTTACGTGCCTGCAGATGATTTAACGGATCCAGCACCAGCGACTACTTTTGCTCACTTGGATGCAACAACGGTATTGTCGCGTAAAATTGCGGAGTTAGGTATTTATCCTGCGGTGGATCCTTTGGATTCTACCTCTAGGATTTTAACAGCTGAAATTTTAGGTAAAGATCATTATGCATGCGCACAACGTGTAAAAGAGTTGTTGCAACGGTATAAGGAATTACAGGATATTATCGCCATCCTTGGTATGGAGGAATTGTCCGAAGAAGATAAACTTGCGGTTGGTAGAGCTAGGCGTGTTCAGCGTTTCCTATCACAACCGTTCCACGTTGCAGAGCAGTTTACTGGTCTTAAAGGTGTTTTGGTAGATATTAAGGAGACCATTAAGGGCTTTACCATGATTATGGATGGTGAGTTAGATCACTTGCCAGAATCTGCTTTTAACCTTAAGGGGAATATCGAAGAAGCTATTGAAGCTGGTGAGAAAATGTTGGCTGAGGCATAAACTTAGTTGGCAGCAGCAGTTTTCAGTATTCAGTACTGTCAACTGTAATTGCCTACTGCAAACTGATAAATATGTATTTAGAAATTGTATCGCCAGAAGCAACCTTATTTGCGGGAGAAGTAACATCGGTAACAGTACCTGGAATTAATGGAGAATTTCAAATGTTAGAAGGTCACGCGCCAATAGTTTCGTTGTTGCAAGAGGGTAGTGTTAGGGTAGAAGGTAACGTTGTTTTGGAGGAAGAACACCAAGACGCATTCACCAAAGATGCTACGGGTAAGACGGTACTAGCTATCACAAGTGGGACTATTGAGCTAAGGGATAATAAAGTAATTGTGTTGGCAGATTAGTCCAACCTGATTAAAATAACTTCAAAAAGCTACACCTATAGTGTGGCTTTTTTTGTGAGTTATGTCGGGGAAGGATAAAATGTCATTATACCTTAAGGGAATAGGCCTTTTTTGTAAATTCTTTTGGCCATGTTCTTTTTGATTATGATCTTTTTTTGAATAGGACTATAAACGCCAGCGGAGGTTTAAGGTTGCGTTGGATAAAACTCCAAGATGTTTACTAAGGTAAGGGAACTAAGTCTCCGTATAGGCTAAGATATCACCAGGTTGGCAATCCAGCACCTTACAAATCGCCTCTAAAGTAGAAAACCGCACTGCTTTTGCCTTTCCAGATTTTAAGATTGAAAGGTTTGCTTCGGTAATTCCAATAGCTTCGGCCAGCTCCTTACTTTTCATGTTCCGGTCTGTCAACACCCTGTTCAAATTTACAATGATGCTCATGTTATATGGTTAGGTCGTTTTCTGTCTGTAGTTGTTTTCCTTGTTTAAGTAATTCCGTTATAAAAAACACTATGATTCCCAATACCAGATGTAAAAGGGCATAGGGAAGTTGTATAAAATGCATATCCTGTATAATTAAACTATGTACAACCACATAAGCAATTGGCGTAAGTACGTTTAGAATAGCAAAATAAACAAGTGTTTTCTGTACCTGTTGGGTGAACAGTTTCTCTGCACTAAAGGTTTTAAACACTTCTGATAAACTATAGAAAAAGATACTATAAAACAAGGTGGAAGCCATTAGCATTATCGGAATATTGGATTCATTTAATATTTCTAGATGTAGGCCCATAATGGGTAGCTCTATTCTTAATTGATTTCCCACAGTAGTAAAGTTTTCTGTGGTTATGGCATAGCTAAGAAGCAGAAGGTTGATTCCACTTACTATGGTTAGTAACCTAGCGGTGTAAAATAGATATTGAGAAAGTGATTTTGGGCCGAATATTTTCATAATGATTATTGTTTATCAATAACAAATATATAAAAATTATTGATAAACAATAATTAAATACTATAATCAAAACTATTTTATCTAAAAAAGAGTAACTGATTGTTTGCTATTCTATCCAGTTTG
>CAZDOW010000057.1:0-19128 GCA_964507115.1 uncultured Maribacter sp. | reverse complement strand
AAAACTATTTTATCTAAAAAAGAGTAACTGATTGTTTGCTATTCTATCCAGTTTGAAGCTAGGCTTAAGAACCAAGTATATCTTAAAAAAAGGGCTATTGATTAGCGAAATGTTCCGTAATAGTGATGATAACTTTAAAGGTAGTCCGGATACGTGTATTGGTGTTTGGCTTGGCGCAAGGGTTGTACAGGAGAATTCACTTATGGGACAATAAGGGTGATGTTTTAACTATGGGCAGTAGTGCTTTAATGCAATTTACAATTTAAGTTATTACTACCTTACATTTTATGAATACCCAACTGCGTTATTGGTACACATTCATTCTTCTATTAAGTTCATCTTTTGTGTTTGGTCAACAAATTGAATTTATAGCGGGTAGATTGGTTGATTCGAAGACTCTAGAACCTATTCCCTACGCTTCTATTCGTATTGTAAATAAAAATATAGGAATCATTTCTAATTCTGATGGAGGATTTAAAATTCCTGTTGATTTTAAAAAAAATGCAGACGCTGTAGAAATTTCTTCTCTTGGATATAAGACAAAGGAGGTGTTTTTATCAAGTTTTGTAGAAAATCAAATATATACCATAGCGCTTTTTGAGAATGTAGAAGCACTTAATGAAGTGGTGGTCACCACTTCTAAAAAACGTAAAAGACTAACTGCAAGGGAGATTGTTCAGCTAGCAATTGAAAAAATTGACAAAAACTTCCCTACCGAGCCTAGTTCTTATGTTGGTTATTATAGAGATTATCAATTAAAGGATGGAACCTACTTAAATTTGAATGAAGCGGTATTGGCAATTTTTGATCCTGGTTTTGGTTTCGAAGATTTAAAGGAGACACAAACAGTACTATTTAAATATACAGAAAATCAAGACTTTGAAAGAGATTCTGTCGCCTCTCAAACGTATGATTATGCGAACAGGACTAAAGTTATCCCTGAAGCCACTATAAGTGGTAGAATAAGAAATGAGTACACCCGCCTTCGATTACACGATGCAATAAGAAATTATAATATTCACACTTATTCATTTATTGACCGGTTGGATAGGGACTTGATTAAGAACCATAAACTTAAGTTGACAGCAGATTCTTTTTTCGATGGAATTCCTTTGTATACTATAAAAATTTCTAAAGTTGTTGGTACTATTGAAGTAATAGGGACCCTATTTATTGAAAAGTCAAATTTTGGGATTCATAAGCTAGCGTATGCCGTATATGAGAAGGAGCCCCCAAAATACAGGAAAGGACCATTTTGGAATATTGGTGTTAAAACTATGGATAATGGGACATTGGGAAGATTACTGTATGACATAAAAGTAGAATATAGAAGTCGGAATAATAAGTTATACTTGAACTATATATCTTTTAAAAATGCATTTGACATTCTTCTTCCACCCAAGTTTGCTCCAATAGCAGCGGAAATTGATGGTGATAGAAAATGTTTTAAGCTTATTATGAATAATCCACCTTTAAGGAAGGATGCGTTGAAAACAAAAAATTATAGCCTGTACTATCAAAAACAGAAATTGAATATTGAAAGAATCGAAATGGATAAGAATACTATTTATGTATATCCGAAAAACGCAAAAGTAGTTTTCAATCCTAAGCTAGTTCGTCAGTTTAGGTCAAGGAATTTGTTGGGGGTGTCAATTGAAATAAATAATGTGGAGGATGTTTATGGAAATATGGTACATGAATCTGAAGCTATACAATACGAACAGTTTAGAGAGTTTTTTACCCAGAAACTCACGCTAGGCATAAAAGAACATACGGATAGCTTATATATGAAAAAGGCTATTCCATTAAATGGGAATCAACCTATTGTTCCACCTACAAATATTTCTGATTATTGGATGAATACTCCATTAAAAAATTAGCTCGATTTTCAGCAGCATTTATGTAGCCTTAAAACTACTCCAATCCTAACCATTGGCTTCTTTGCATCAATACTTTTTTTGAGGGCATAACCGCTGTTTTTTCTATAAGATTAATAGTGTAGTTAGGATTCGCTTTTAGGATGGTTGTGGTACTAAGGTTTTGGCCGTAACGTTCAAATTTTAAAGTGATGGTTTCGCCTACTTTAAAGTTTTTTAGAGAGTCTATAAATTTTTGTTTTTTAGGCAATGGTTGGCTATTGATATGGGTAATTACATCTCCCTTAGTCAGTTTGGCTTCATATGCGGGTGAATTTTTTAGTGGATTACTACCAATAATTCCACGGCCATCATTTGCAGCTTCTACTGAAGCCCCCAAAAACGGAATTTCAGTGTTTTGGGTCAAAGCAACGCCTACGTGAGCAAATAGTTTTTTGTAGTTTGGCATTTGACTTTGGTAAATGTAGTTACCGAAAAAAGTATCTGCGAAAGTAGTTCCGGCATATATACCCAAAGTGTTGTGAAGGTCTTCTATAGTATATGGTATTTCTGTTTTACCATAGGTTTTCCAAACTAGTTTCATGTAATCGTCCAAGGTTAACCCTTCCTGCCTTAAGGAAAGGTCAAGCGCTAGGCCAAGCGCACTACCATAAGAGTAGTAAGAGATAAAAGTGTTTTCTCTATTTACTGGATCTATTGAGCTTGAAGCATCTACAAAAGGAGCTTGGTTGCTCATTTCAATAGGATTAAAGAGCGTTCTAGCAGGTGAATTCCACACATAGTTGAAAGTTCCACTGAGCCCCTCCACGTATTCTGTCGGCGTCATAAGTCCGGCGCGACATAGCATAAGGTTGGTGTAATAGCTGGTAAAACCTTCTGCAAACCAAAGGGATCCACTCATATTAGCTTCGGTAAAATTGAAGGGCTCCAAAGATTTTGGACGAATACGTTCCACGTTCCACGCATGAAAAAGTTCATGTGAAACAGTACCAATATTCCGCTCCATACCGCCACCAGCTAAACTTCGAGTACTTGTTAGGATGGTAGAATTCCTGTGTTCCATACCATCGCCGGAGGCATTTGGTATATAACAGGCTAAAAATGTATACGTACCGTAATCAAATTTAGGTAACTCCCCATATACTTTCTGTTGTTCCAATACTACTTTTTTAACCTTCTCAAAATAAGTATCTAGTTCTTCTTGCGTGCCATTATGGTGTAAGGCCAAGCGTATATTCTGTTTGTTAACTGTAAACTCCCGTAGTCCAAAATTGCTTATTTCTGTTGGACTGTCCATAAAATACTGCAAGTTTGGGGCTGTGAACTTTGTACCCGAAATCAAGGGAAGTTGTGTGGCTACTTTCCATCCCAAATCATCACGAACCTTAAAATCGACCTCTATTTTCCTGTCGCTAAGCAATGGTGCATACATGAATGTAGCAGGGATATTGAGGTGGGCATGTGTTTCATCAACTTGGGAATACGTCCCGTCTCCCCGATTGGCAAAAAGGGTGTAACTGATATTAACCGTTCCATTATGGTCAAAAACAAACCAGGAATAAGGGTCCTTTCTAAATACCTTAAGGAGATTGCCGTTTCCGTCCATGGCCTTAAAATCGTATATATTCTTTGCAAATTCATGCAAGGCATAGCGGCCGGGCGAAGAACGACTCATGCGCACTTCTAAGGTGTCGCTAACTACATTTGGGAAATTTACGCTCACAACGGCTTCGTGGTGTACGGCATTCTCAAATGAAATAGTGTAGGAATTGGTTTGGGCAAAAAGGCCTGTAGCTAATAGGTAAGGAAGAAAATGCAAATAAAGTTTCATAACTGAAATTTTGTAAAAACGAATATACTATTTAATCAGTGTAAACACTAAATTTGACTTTATGCAAAAATTACCAAAAAATCTACAACAGAAAATTGAAAAAAGAAAGGGAGACGAGTCTTTTCGCTCCTTAGAAATAGCCCCGGGACTAATAGATTTTTTGTCCAACGATTATTTAGGCTTTGCCAAAAATGAAGATTTATTCTCCAAAACCTTCCAATTGCTTTTAAACGAGGGGTTGGCTTCTAATGGTGCTGGTGGCTCACGATTACTGTCTGGCAACCATAAATTATATGGGATTTTGGAGCCATTATTGGCCACTTTTTATAAATCTGAAACCGCCCTTGTATTTAATTCTGGCTATGATGCTAATATGGGTTTTTTTAGTTCTGTTCCGCAACGTGGAGATTTTATCTTCTACGACGAGTTGATTCATGCAAGTATTAGAGAAGGAATACGAATGAGTCACGCCAAAGCCTATCATTTTTCACATAATGATCTGGAAAACTTAAAGGATAAAATCAATTTAAACCTCAACAAAAATAAACTTGGAGATGACGCAGCCGTTTATGTGGTTACCGAAAGTGTTTTTTCTATGGACGGCGATACCCCTGATTTAAAAACATTGGTAGACTACACCAAAGACAACGGCTATTATTTAGTAGTGGATGAAGCGCATGCGGTGGGGATAAATGGTAACAGCGGAAATGGGATTATTCCTCAGCTTAAATTAGAAAAAGAGGTTTTTGCAAGAACGGTTACTTTTGGCAAGGCCTTTGGTTGTCATGGAGCTTCCATTCTAGGGTCTCAGGCATTAAACGAATATTTGGTGAATTTCGCTAAATCTTTTATTTATACCACGGCACTCACTCCCCATACTTTGGCTACAATAATTTCGGCTCATGAATTCTTCAAGGAAACTGGGAAGCAAGAAGTAGCGAAGCTACAGGATAATATTGCCTATTTTAAAAAGGAGTTAAAGATTCAGGGATTGGATAAGCGCTTTATAACAAGCAGCACTGCTATCCAGTCCTGTATTGTTCCAGGTGCTGGAAAGATAAAATTAGTTTCTAAAAAACTTATAGATAAGGGCTTTGGTGTAAAGGCAATCCTTTCTCCTACCGTTCCAGAAGGGCAAGAACGACTCCGTTTTTGCATACATAATTATAATACAAAAGAGGAATTAGGGTTGGTGTTGAAACTACTATCCTCTTATCTTTGATGTTATGGAGGAAACCTTTTACCAATTGGCGTCTTTTGAGTACGCCGCCGATGTGCAAATTTTAAAGGGAAAATTAGAGTCCGAGGGGATTCCTGTATTCCTTAGGGACGAGAATACGCTAAATTCCGATCCACTTATAAGCAACGCTATAGGTGGTGTAAAGCTACAGGTGTACACTAAGGATAAGGAAAGGGCCTTGACCATTTACAACGAGGTGCGGGCCTATGCCTTGGATGAGAATAATAATCCGGTTATTTGTCCCAATTGTAAGGCAAGTAAATCTGAAGCATATTATACTAGAAAGGGGATTTTTTATAAGCTTTTTCCATTTTTTGAAAAAAGAAAGTATAAGTGTTTAAATTGTGGCATAATTACTAAACCAAATTAGGAATGCAAAAAATTTTTGTGACGGGAATATCCACAGAAGTAGGTAAAACCTTAGCCTCGGCTATCATAACAGAAGCCTTACAGGCCGATTATTGGAAGCCAGTACAAGCAGGTGATTTGGACCATACAGATAGTCACAAGGTTGCAAGTCTAATCTCCAACATTAAAACGATTATACATCCTAGTAGCTATGAGCTAAAAACACCTATGAGCCCACATGCGGCTGCAGAGGTAGACGGAATACGCATAGATCGTTTTCATATAAACGAGCCCAAAACAGATAACCATTTGGTTATAGAAGGGGCAGGTGGCATCTTGGTTCCATTAAACGAGGAAGACACGATGTTCGATATCATTATGCCAAGTTATAAGGTTGTAGTTGTGTCTAGGCATTATTTGGGCAGTATTAATCATTCCTTATTAACTATTAATTGGTTGCAACAAAAAGGGTATGATGTATCTGTTCTGTTTAGTGGTGATGCCAATCCACACACAGAGAATATCATCCTGCATAAAACAGGTGTTTCTTTAATAGGAAGGATTGATGAAGAATCCCATTTTGATAAGACGGTGATTAAGAGATACGCAGAGAAGTTTAAGCATATTTTAGAAACCCTCTAAGCGCTGTAAAATTTCTGCATTTTCTATCTCGACATCTACTTTGTAGTGTTTTTTCAAGTAGGCATCGATATAGGTATTTTCCTCAATTTCTTTTTTATCAAAAATACGTTTACCTTTTCTGAGCACTACTGTTTTGGGGCGTAGGTCTTCCATAATGTATTTTAATTCATCCACTGATGTTTTCCTAGGATTATTATAAAATTTAAACATTTCATCTTTGCAAATATTGCTAGGATGTGTGGCTGCTTTTGTAGGAGGGTTTACACCAAGAAACCAGTAGCCGATATGATATTCCAAGAATAGGATATTTTCCCTGTCTAGATTATTCTCTAACACGTACGCCGGGACAGATATTCCTTCACCATTGTAGAACGTACCCGTTGCTATCTTATTTTTGATAATAGTACCATATTCTAGATAGGTTTCCAAAGGGATCAATAAAGCTAAGACAAAGAGTAATTTTTTATATTTCAGTCTGTTTTGCCAGTTGAAGTGGGCCAGAGTCATACCTACAAAAATAATAAGTAAGGGATGTAACTGAATAAGATAATGACCGTTTACCCTTCCTCCTTTTATAAAGGAAAGAACAATCCCTACGATACTAATAAAGAGTAACTGAATTTCAGGTTTTCTAAAATCAATAATTTTTTTTCTCCATGTAAATATAAAAAAAGCACTTAGGATAAGGAGGATAGGCATCAACTTAAAAACAGAATAACGCCTTGCTGCAGCATATTCTAAAGGAGCATTTATTACGGAATTGTACCAAAGCTCAAAATGGTTTTCTAAAATATAGGGCAATACGGTTAGGCCAATAACTATCAGTATTCCTGCCCCGTATGCTAAGGTGTTCCAAAACCCTTTTGCGTAGTCCTTTTTAGCAATGTAAAAATAAATCAAGTATAGCCCCGTAAAGAGTATAGCATAGGCCATATTCAACTTTACCATTACCGCAATTCCCATGAACAGACCTGCAAGGAATACCATGAAAAATTTGCGATTTTTTAATAAAATATAAATTGCAGGCATAAAGAAGGCCATGGTAATATGTTCCGACATGACGCCTTGCAGACTACCAAACAAACTTTGTAATATCACGGCTCCTATGGCACACCAAAACCCTATTTTTTTAGATGCTATATGCGAGCCTATCTTGTAGGTAAAAAAAGAGCTAATGGCTACCAGTACAACACCGAAGAGGCGTATCGCAAAAATACTTTTACCGAAGGTATAGATGATACTTGCAAAAAAGAAAAAGGTAAGTGGTGGCTTAACATCCCAAAGTTGGGTAAAGGGCAAATAACCTTCTACCCAAGACTGTGCTACAAGGATAAAAGTACTTTCATCACGGTCTATATAATCACGAAAGAAAAAAGGAAATCTGATAAATAAAGACACAAAAAAAAGAATGAGTAAGGTGCTTCTGCTTTCGAATGCTTTACAATTCTTGATTAGGATAGCGGTTAAATTTTTAAGCATTTAGCGTAAGTTTTTTCTATGGCTTTGCCAAATGAGGTACAAATCTACCCATAAACGGAAAAAGTAGGATAGTTTAACTTTGGAATCCCCTTTATCTATCCATTTTTTTACTGGAATCTCATCCATTAACCCCAAAGCTTCTGGTTTGCCATAATGAACAAGTATTCTACTAAAAATCTCAACATCAAAAAGCCATTTAGAAATAAAGGGTTTGTCAAATACAAGTTTTGCGATTTCAGTTGTAAACACCTTACATCCGCATTGTGTATCGTAGACCTTAATATCCAGAATATTAGAAATAAAAGATGCAATAATACGACCGGACAAAAATCTTGAAAATTTTCGTTCTACTACAGATCCTATCTTTAATATTCTGGAGGCGAAAACAAATTCTTTTCCATTTTGTAAAAATTGCAAATAGGAGTAACATTCTTCCAAAGAAGTAGCGAGATCCGCATCAAGGTAGGCATAGGTATCTCCTATATTACTATCTAGACAATGTAGAACCGCATTCCGTATAGATTCTGCCTTCCCTAAGTTCTTGGGATTTGATAATTTTAAAACGTTTTCTGGAAACTTTTTTTCTAATGCAATTAGCCTGTTGATAGTGCCATCAGTAGAGGCATCATCAATAAAAAACAAGGTAGTATCCGATTCTTTTTTTAAGAAATTTTGAATTTCTGGAATTGGTAATCTACTATATTCATTATAGCAGGGAATGATAATAATTAATCTTTCAAGGTTTTTATTTCCCATCTTTGCAAAATACGTAAAACCCTGTTCAACAAAATACATCCAATTGAAAAATCTTTCGGAAAGGGATAAAAAATATTTGTGGCATCCATTAACCCAACATAAGACCGCTGCCCCGCCTTTAGGTATAGTTAGGGCAAAGGAAGCCTTGTTTTGGGATGAGAACGGTAAGGAATATATAGATGGTATCGCTTCCTGGTATACGAGTATGTACGGTCATGGGAATGAACATATTGCCAATGCCATGACTGCTCAAATGAAGCAGCTTGATTTCGTATTGTTCAGCGGTTTCACCCATGAGCCAGCAGTGCAACTATCGGAACGGTTATTGCCCCTTTTACCAAGCAATCAAGCTAAGATATTTTTTAATGACAATGGCTCTACAGCAGTAGAGGCTGGGCTAAAGATGGCCTTGCAGTTTCATCATAATCAAGGAGAAAAAAGGGACACACTCATCGCTTTTGAAGAAGGTTTTCATGGCGATACATTTGGAGCTATGAGCGCTTCCGGACTTTCCTCTTACAACGGACCGTTTGAAGATTTTTTATTAAACGTGGAGCGTATTCCTGTACCCCAAGAGGATACTTTAGATATAGTTGTTTCGCAACTCCAAGATATTATTCAAAAAAACAAATGTGCCGCGTTTGTGTACGAACCTTTGGTCCAAGGTGCGGCAGGAATGAAATTCCATTCTGCAAAAGGTTTAGATGCACTATTGGCGCTATGTAAAAAAGCTGGAATTCTATGTATAGCGGATGAGATTATGACAGGTTTTGGCAAAACTGGCAAAAACTTTGCCTCTGAATATTTGCAAAATTTACCGGATATTATGTGCTTGAGTAAGGCCTTGACGGCTGGTATGTTTCCTTTGAGTATTACCAGTTGCTCACAAGAAGTGTATGATCGTTTTTTAAGTGATGAGGTTTCTAAAGGTTTTTTTCATGCCCATACCTTTAGTGCACACCCGATTGGATGTGCGGCGGTTTTAGCAGGATTAGATTTATTGGATTCTTCAGATATTTTAGAAAGAAGGCGTTACATTCAAGAAGCACATGAGCACTTCGTGTCCAAGCTTAAAAACCACCCAAAAGTAGAGCATGCCCGCTGTATCGGAGTTATATTGGCGGTAGATTTAAATATACATATGGAACGTTATGGTAATTTACGTGACCAGCTGTATCAGTTTTTTATGCAAAGAGGGATTATCTTAAGGCCTCTCGGAAACACGATTTATGTGCTGCCCCCATACGTAATCACTAATATCCAATTGGAGAAAATTTACGGTGCTATTCTAGAGGCACTAGAAACATTTTAATATATTTTATTGAAAGAAATAATATCCATAACCGCAATTGCATCTATATCTCCTTTGGGAGAAAATTTGGAAGAAATTTGGGAGAGTTATGGCAACAATAACCATTATTTTGTAGAGCGAAAATTTAATGAAAACCTAATGTGGGTTGCTAGTTTGGCTGACAACCTAAAAAGTAAAATAGGGCAATTAAGAACATCGGATACGAAATACAAAAATTTAGATGATAGTGTTTTATATGCTATCTATTCCGCTAGGAATGCCGTACGTATTGCAGGATGGAAATCGTCTGATAATTTTGGTATTAATATTGGTTCTTCCCGTGGAGCTACTTCTCTATTTGAAAAGTATTATGAAGAATTTTTGCAAGATAAAAAGACGGCTACATTGGCTTCCCCAACTACTACACTTGGGAATATTTCTTCTTGGGTGGCGCACGACCTTCAGACGCGAGGTCCAGAAATTTCCCATTCTATTACCTGTTCTACTGCATTACATTCGGTTTTAAACGGTATTGCATGGCTGCAAAGCGGTATGGCTGATAAATTTCTGGTAGGAGGGAGTGAGGCACCATTGACTCCGTTTACCTTGGCGCAGATGAATGCTATTAATATATATGCCAAGAATGGAGAAAATTCAACGATAATGGGTAGTCGAAGCTACCCTTGTAGAGCCTTAGACTTGCAGAAAACTGAGAATAGCATGATTTTGGGCGAAGGTGCGTCAATGGCTTGTTTAGAAATTGGCCATACAAAAAATGCCTTGGCTATACTAGTGGGTGTTGGTTATGCTACCGAACCATTAGAACACAACGTTTCTATTTCTACGGATGCGGTCTGTTTTCAACGGTCCATGACAATGGCTTTAGGAACTACTTCGCCAGAGGATATAGATGCCATTGTAATGCATGCCCCAGGAACGATAAAAGGAGATGAGGCCGAGTACCGAGCCATAAACAAAGTTTTTTGTAACAAAACCCCATTTTTAACTACTAATAAATGGAAACTAGGTCATACGTTTGGAGCTTCTGGCATGCTGAATATAGAATTAGCGGTTTTAATGCTTCAACATCAAAAAGCGATAAAAGTGCCTTTTGTAAAGAAAACTAAATCGCCAAAAAACATACATAAAGTACTTGTAAATGCTGTAGGATTTGGAGGGAATGCGGTAAGTATTTTAGTGGCTGCTCCTATTATTAGTTAAGCACCAAAACTATTTTTTATTCGGAGTTTTAAATATTAAAACAGTTGAGATAAAATAGTATCTTACAATTCACCAACTAAACCAAATTACTATGGAACAATGGTTTGAAGCTTTGCCGTTTTTTGAAAAAATTTATTGGGCCGTTTCGCTTATTTCATCTGCTATTTTTGTTGTCTTAATGGTTATGACCATGACTGGCGGTGATGCAGATGACTTAGGCGGCGATGTAGATGTAGAAATAGACGGTGATGCAGGCATTGGTTTTCAATTTCTTTCCTTTAAAAACTTAATGGGTTTCTTAACCATTTTTGGTTGGTCTGGAATTGCTGCAATAGATGGTGGCTTATCCAAAGGGCTTACGGTTGCCATCTCCATTTTATGTGGTCTTTTAATGATGACGGCAATGGCTGCCTTATTCTATTATTTATCAAAGTTGCAGAGTAGTGGTACCTTAAAGTTAAAAAATGCCCTGGGTCAAATAGGTGAGGTATATTTGACAATAGGTGCCAATAGGTCTAAAATAGGCAAAGTGAGTATTACTGTGCAAGGCACCTTACGTGAGTTGGAAGCGTTAACCGACGAGCCAAGTGACCTAAAACAAAGTAATGTTGTGCGTGTAAAAGAAATCACTGCCAACGGAATATTAATCGTTGAACTTTTAAATAAATAATCATATGCTATTACCATTACAACTAGGCGGCGGGGCTTATTTGCTGGCCATTGGCTTTGCAATACTATTCTTTTTTATTATTATAATTTCCTTTATTAGAAGGTATAAAAGGTGTCCATCTGATCGTATTTTAGTCGTATATGGTAAAGTGGGTGGTGGTAAATCGGCACGATGTATTCATGGTGGTGCCGCATTTATCTGGCCTGTAATTCAAGATTATCAATTTTTGGATTTAACACCTATTTCTATCGAGGTTAATTTGGTAAACGCCTTAAGTAAGCAGAATATACGGGTAAACGTTCCTTCACGATTTACCATTGGGGTATCTACTGAGCCTGGTATTATGCAAAATGCTGCGGAACGCTTACTTGGATTAGGACAAAATGAAATCCAAGAATTAGCGCAAGAGATTATTTTTGGTCAGTTACGTTTGGTTGTGGCTTCTATGGACATTGAAGAAATAAACTCGGATAGAGATAAATTTTTGACCAATATTTCACAGAGTGTAGAGTCAGAACTAAAGAAAGTGGGTCTTAAATTAATCAACGTAAACATTACAGATATAGTTGATGAGTCTGGCTATATAGAAGCTTTGGGTAAAGAAGCAGCTGCTCATGCCATTAACGCTGCCCGTAAATCGGTTGCAGAGAAAAATAGGGATGGCTCTATTGGTGAGGCAAATGCTGTACAAGATGAACGAACGCAAGTAGCCGCTGCCAATGCGCAGGCAGTTGAAGGGGAGAACATAGCAAAAATTAATGTAGCAAATTCAGATTCGCTAAGAAGGCAAAGGGAAGCCGAAGCGGAACGTACGGCGATTGCTGCGGAAAAAGTTCAGACTGCAAAAGCTTTGGAGGAATCCTATGCTGCGGAAAAGGATGCAGAAATTGCTAGGGCGGAGCGGGTGCGAAGTTCTCAAATGGCAGATATTGTGGTACCTGCAGAAATAGATAAAAAGAAAGTAGAGATTGATGCCGAAGCCGATGCAGAACGTACCAGGCGTATCGCAAAAGGAGAGGCAGATGCTATATTGTTTAAGGCGCAAGCAGAAGCACAAGGTATTTTAGAAGTGTTGACCAAGCAGGCAGAAGGTTTGGATAAAATAGTACAAGCTGCGGGAGATAGCCCCAAGGATGCCGTATTATTATTGATCGCTGATAAACTACCAGAATTGGTAAAAACGCAAGCTGAAGCGATTAAGAATATTAAAATTGATAAAGTAACTGTTTGGGATTCTGGTGCCAAAGGAGAAGATGGTAAAAGTTCCACGGCCAATTTTATATCCGGTATGTATAAGTCCGTTCCTCCATTACAGGAAATGTTCAATATGGCAGGAATGCAGCTGCCAGAATATTTAAAGGGCAAGGATCTTACTATTGAAGAAGAATCCGTAAGTTCTAAGAAAACTGCTTCTACCAAAAAGAAGGAGGAATAGGTTGATTTTTAAAATCAGTACATTGAATAGGCCAAAGGACTTTTGTTCTTTGGCCTATTTTGATATTAATTAGAACTAACGACTCCCTTTAGAATTTTTCACTTTTAAGTTTTAGTATATTAGACATTATGAATAAAATTGAAATCCGTACGGTAGATGTTGTTCAATATATAAAACCCTTAAGAGAAGGAGGGTCACTTCCTGCAATTGTCAAAGCTGACGATGGGTTTTTATATGTTTTAAAATTCAGGGGCGCAGGGCAAGGCAAAAAAGCACTTATTGCAGAATTCATTGGAGGGGAACTTGCGCGTTCCATTGGATTAAAAGTTCCAGAATTGGTATTTATGAACTTAGACGACTCGTTTAGTAAAACGGAACCGGATGAGGAAATTCAGGACTTGCTTAAATTTAGTGTTGGTCTAAATCTTGGATTACATTTCTTGTCAAGTGCAATTACCTTTGAGCCTTTGGTATCCAAAGTAGATGGTTTTACGGCTTCAAAAGTAGTGCTGTTGGATAGTATTATTAGCAATATAGATCGAACAGCTAAAAACACAAACTTATTAAAATGGAATGAAGAATTATGGATTATAGATAATGGTGCGAGTTTTTATTTTCATCATAACTGGGAAAACTGGGAAAACCATTTAACACGGACTTTTCCACTTATAAAGGACCATGTACTATTAGCTCAAGCAACTAATTTAAAGGAAGCAGCTAAAGAAATACAAGGATTATTGGATGAAAAGAGAATTATTGAAATCATATCAAATATACCGGAAGACTGGTTACTCAATACTATAGATGATTTAACGCCCAAAG
Organism: uncultured Maribacter sp.; assembly: GCA_964507115.1. Classification (GTDB taxonomy): domain Bacteria; phylum Bacteroidota; class Bacteroidia; order Flavobacteriales; family Flavobacteriaceae; genus Maribacter. Next base: position 5,516 of record CAZDOW010000057.1, on the reverse strand, counting down.
AAATGAGAGCTGCGTATGTTCATTTTATTACCGTAAGGTTATCTAAGATAGATTCATTAGTTAAAGAAGCGGAGGATGCAAGATAGATGTACATTTGAATATGCTATTATCAGAGTTGTTCCTAAGGTAGAAAGGGAAGAATTCTTTAATGTAGGGGTTATACTTTTCTCCAAGCGGAAAAAATTTCTAGATGTAAAATATAAGATTAACAGGAATCTCTTGGCAGCGTTTACTTCCGAAATAGAAATAGATACTCTTAAATCTTATTTAAAGGCATGGGAATTAATTTGTCAAGGAGCACCTGCTGGAGGCACTATTGGGAAGTTAGAATTATCCGACAGATTTAGATGGTTAACTTCCACAAGAAGTACTATTATTCAAAGTTCTAAAACACATCCAGGACTTTGTGAAGATCCTGGAAAAGAATTGGAAGATATTTTCAAAAAGTATGTTTTGTAAGGTTTGTGCTTTTTCGAAACGATAAAAAGGCAAGTTAATTTCTATGTTTGTGTTGGTGGCTCCCTTGAGGGAAGTACGGTAACATAGCTTATTACTTTAAGTACATTTCAATTCTTTATATTATAATTTCTACTTGAATTCCGCTATTTTTGAAGACTGTTAACAACCTAAGATTTTATGAGCGAACCTAGACATAATTGGACCAAACAAGAAATTCTTGATATCTATAATCAACCTTTAATGGAGCTGCTTTACGAAGCAGCTACTATACATAGGAAAAATCACGATCCAAATACGGTTCAGGTGTCTACTTTGCTTTCAATAAAAACGGGTGGTTGTCCTGAGGATTGCGGGTATTGCCCACAAGCGGCACGTTACCATACCGATATTGAAGGGAACGATTTAATGACCGTATCTCATGTGAAAGCGCAGGCACTTCGCGCTAAAGCATCCGGAAGTTCAAGGGTATGTATGGGAGCTGCATGGAGAAATGTAAAGGACGGACCTGAATTTGATCAGGTTTTGGAAATGGTACGTACCATTAATAAACTAGATATGGAGGTCTGCTGTACTTTGGGTATGGTAACCGAGAATCAAGCAAAACGTTTGGCAGAAGCAGGCTTGTATGCGTATAACCATAATTTAGATACGTCTGAGGATTATTATAAGGATGTAATTTCTACTAGGGCTTTTGAAGATCGTTTGGAGACTATAGATAATGTTCGCAAGAGTAACGTAACTGTTTGTAGTGGCGGAATTATTGGAATGGGAGAGTCTTTAGAAGATCGTGCAGGTATGTTAGTAGCCTTGACTTCTTTGAACCCACAACCGGAGTCGGTCCCCATCAACGCTTTAGTTGCAGTTGCAGGTACGCCCATGGAAGATATTGAACCTATTGTTATTTGGGATATGATTCGTATGGTAGCCACAACAAGGATTGTAATGCCTGATACCCAAGTACGTTTATCGGCGGGTCGCACAGAGATGAGTAGGGAAGGGCAGGCCATGTGTTTCTTTGCTGGTGCAAATTCTATTTTTGCAGGAGATAAATTGTTGACTACTCCAAACCCTGATGTAAATGATGATATGGAAATGTTCAAGCTTTTGGGGTTAAATCCTCAAAAACCATTTACTAAAGTTTCCCAACCCAAAACGATAGAGGCCACGGAATCCGAATATATAACGCTAGGGGAAAAGCCAAAATGGACTAGGCCAGGGCATAAAATTGAACGGAACGAAACTGCCAAACAAAAGGCTAAATTGACGGACTAACCCTACATTATTCCTTTTTTTAGAAATTCTTTTGCAGAGGTTAAGTAACTTTGGGTTCCTAAAAATTTAAGCATCATTGAAGTTAGAAGAAATTCCAAGGGTAAAGTCTATATCCAAGCAAGACTTTGTTAGGTCTTATTTGAAACCGCAGCTTCCTGTTGTTATAGAGAAATTTAACGACGATTGGGCGGCACATTCCAAGTGGACTTTAGACTATATGAAGGCAGTAGCAGGGGAAAAGATAGTTCCGCTCTATGATGATCGTCCTGTACAACACAAGGATGGATTTAATGAGCCTCATGCCCAAATGAAGATGGCGGAGTATATTGATTTGCTAAAAAGTCAACCTACCAAGTATAGAATTTTTCTATGGAACATGTTAAAGGAAGTTCCAGTTTTGCAAAAGGATTTTAGCTATCCAGATTTTGGTATTAGGTTATTGCAAAGTGTTCCAATGCTGTTTTTTGGCGGAAAGAATTCCCATACGTTTATGCACTATGATATTGATTTCGCTAATATCTTTCATTTTCATTTTGAAGGAGAGAAGGACTGTATCCTGTTTTCACAAACGCAGAACAGATATCTTTACAAGGTGCCTCATTCCCTTATTACACATGAAAGTATAGATTTCTCCGATCCTGATTTGGAAAAATGGCCTGCTCTTAAAAAACTGAAAGGATATAGCACAACATTGAAACATGGCGAAGTACTTTATATGCCAGAAGGCTATTGGCATTATATGAAATATAAGACTCCGGGTTTCTCTATGAGTCTGCGTGCTTTGGCCAGAAATCCACTACATCTAGTACACGCTGCTTATAACATTGTTATCATGCGCCATTTTGATGTTTTAATGCGAAAATTAAAGGGTCAAAAATGGATAGATTGGAAGAATAGGAGCGCTATAGAGCGAACTAAACTTTAGTTTGTTCTCTACTAGCGATAGAAATAAATATCTTTGCGGGCTAAATTAAACACTAACTATAATTTTATTAAATATGAGAAATCTGGTATTACTTTTAATGTTCGTTTTTAGCGTTACAGCTATGAATGCACAGGCTTTTAGTGGTAAAGGAGATTCAAAACTTCAGGTGGGAGCAAGTTTTCAGGGTAATGGTACTGGTATTACTGCGACATATGACAAAGGATTAGGCGAGAATTTTTCTATAGGTGTTGCTACAGGATATGTGTTGGGCGTAAACGAAGATATAGATGCAGATTTTGCTAATCGCATCAATTTGGTGGCAAGATTCAATGCCAATATTGGCAGCGTTCTTAATCTTGGTGATGCGGTGGATATTTATCCAGGGCTTAACTTATCGTTAAAACAATTTGGAGGTCATTTAGGAGGGCGTTATTTCTTTAGTGACGGGTTTGGAATTTTCACGGAATTTTCCGTGCCTTTTGCAAAATACGATAATGGAACACTATCCGATGCAGAATTATTGAACAACCAGTTTGTATTTAGTTTAGGGGCAGTGTTCAACCTATAAGAACAGAACTTAATTAAGGCAAAAGCCTTTTGGTGATTTCATAAACCAAAGGGCTTTCCCATCCTCTATATAAAAGATAGTCGGCTAATTTTTTACGTTTCTTAAATAGGTTAGTCTCTGTAAGTTGTCCTACTCTTTTTTCGGCAAGCAGTTCTAAAGTTTCCAAATAGATTCCCTCCTCTATTTCCTTCAGGGCTAAGTTGATATTGTATTTTGTAATATCTCGCTGTTTAAGTTCGTTTACAATTCTATTTTTCCCCCACTTTTTTATGTTGAACTTGCCCCGTGCAAAGCTACGTGCAAACCGTTCTTCGTTAAGGAAATTCTCTTGAATCAGATGACCTATAACTTCATCAATGGCGATAGGAATCATACCCATCCCTCTTAATTTAATGATAACTTCCTTATGGCATCGGTCCTGGTAAACACAATAGTTTTCAAGTTTTCTTGTAGCTTCTTTTAAAGAATAGGCTGTCTTATTTTCCATTCCTTTGTTTTAGGGTTTTTCTATATTTTTTGATTTTTATATACTCTAGTATTGCCGTGATACCCGTCAATAGTGGCATTACCATTATAATGTCAAACTCGCTGCTTCGTAACCAATCCCTGGTCATAAAACCACCTAAGATTAGACTGAGAATAAGCAAAAGCCAGAACATTGTAGTTGTTTTTTTAAGGTTGGATTTTATAGCTGGAGTCTCTAATTTTTGTAGTTCTTCTTTTTCCAAGGTTTTAAATTTAGGCGTCTGGGCAAGTTAAGAAATTTAGTAAGATTCGGATATAAATAAAAAAAGCGACCTCCTTTCGGGGTCGCTTTTTTTATTTTAATAAATAGTTTTGCCGTCTTTATTCTTAAAACGGTATTCGAGATACGTATAAGCATCCCTTGGTTGTATTTTGATCCATCTTTTATGTTCCAAGAACCACTTGGTGCGCATAGATGGGAAACCCTTTGTAATGTAGGCAGCAATGAACGGATGTATATTTAATGTTATACTCTTGTTGTCCTTTGCAGGTCCTTTTAAAAGACGCTCTAGATCCACGTTAATTTTGTCTATTAAGACAATAGGAGCTTCTACTTCTTCTCCCTTTTGGTTGGGATCTTCCTCCGTAGTCTTAATATTCATTTCGGGTCTAACACGTTGCCTAGTAATCTGGATGAGTCCAAATTTACTGGGTGGTAAAATCTTGTGTTTAGCACGGTCATCTTTCATCTCATCGCTTAGATGTTCAAAAAGCTTTTTCCTATGCTGTGCTTTTACCATGTCTATGAAATCTACGACAATGATTCCTCCCATATCCCTTAGACGTAATTGTCTAGCGATTTCGGAGGCTGCCAATAAATTCACATCGAGTGCAGTGTCTTCCTGATTTTTTGCTTTATTGGAACGATTACCGCTATTTACATCTACTACATGTAGTGCCTCGGTATGTTCAATAATCAAATATGCGCCTTTACTCATCGTAGCCGTACGGCCAAAAGAGGTCTTAATTTGCCTTTCAATTCCAAATTTTTCAAAAATAGGAACCTGAGAGTTGTAATGTTTTACTATCGACTCTTTGTCAGGGGCAATTTCGATCACATAATCCTTTACTTGGTTGTATAGATCGGCATCATCAACATGTATTCCGGTAAAGCTGTCGTTAAAGACATCTCTAAGAATGGAGGAAGCTCGGTTAAGCTCCACTAATACTTTAGAAGGTGTTTGAGCACGATTTAATTTTTTACACATTGTGGACCATTTGTCCAACAAGTTTTCTAGATCTTTGTCTAGTTCTGCTACTTTTTTACCTTCGGCAACTGTTCTAATAATAACCCCAAATCCTTTTGGTTTAATACTCTTAACGAGTCTTTTTAACCTGTTTTTTTCTTCGTTGCTTTCTATCTTCTGAGATACGGAAACACGGTCTGAAAAAGGCACCATGACCAAATAGCGACCAGCTATGGATAGCTCGGAACTAATTCTTGGTCCTTTGGTAGATATGGGTTCTTTGACAATTTGCACTAAAAGAGATTGATTAGCTTTAATAACATCTGTTATTACGCCGTGTTTATCAATATCTTTTTCGAAAGGAAAATCTTTTAGGGAGTAATCCCGTAATTTTCCTGAGCTCACTTGTTTTATGAACTTTAGCATGGAGGATAACTGTGGTCCGAGGTCGTGGTAATGCAAAAATGCATCCTTTTCATACCCAACGTTGACAAATGCAGCGTTGAGCCCTGTTACCGGCTTCCGTATCTTGGCTAAAAAAATATCGCCAACGGAAAAATCGTTATTGTCCTCTTCTTTA
>CAZDOW010000056.1:0-21456 GCA_964507115.1 uncultured Maribacter sp. | reverse complement strand
TCAGCGCGGAGTTTCCGCTGCTAAGGAAGATGTACACAATGCTATAAAGAATATAGATAAAGGTCTGTTTCCGAAGGCATTTTGTAAAATTGTTCCTGATTATTTGACCGGAGACCAGGACTACTGTTTAGTCATGCATGCAGATGGTGCCGGTACCAAATCATCCTTAGCATACATGTATTGGAAGGAAACTGGGGACCTATCGGTTTGGAAAGGTATTGCCCAAGATGCCTTGATTATGAATATAGATGATCTTATTTGTGTGGGTGCTACAGATAACATTATGCTCTCATCTACTATTGGGAGAAACAAAAATAAAATTCCGGGAGACGTGCTTTCGGCCATAATCAATGGTACCGAAGAATTGATATCGGATTTGGCAGAACACGGTATAGTAATTCATTCCACAGGTGGCGAAACTGCCGATGTGGGTGACTTAGTGCGTACTATTATCGTAGACTCTACTGTTACCGCAAGGCTTAAAAGGAGCCAAGTAATTGATAACGCTAATATAAAAGCGGGGGATGTTATTGTAGGATTGGCCTCTTTTGGTCAGGCTAATTACGAAAAGGAGTATAATGGTGGTATGGGAAGTAATGGTCTTACTTCTGCAAGGCACGATGTGTTTTCTAAGTATTTGGCGGAGCGGTTTCCGGAAAGTTTTGATGCTGAAGTTCCTTCGGATTTGGTATACTCCGGCAACACCAAGTTAACGGATACTGTACCAAATTCACCATTGGATGCAGGAAAATTGGTTTTATCACCAACAAGAACCTACGCACCCATTGTGAAAAAACTACTGTCCAAATACACTAGTTCTGATATTCATGGGATGGTACATTGTAGTGGTGGTGCACAAACTAAAATTCTTCATTTTATAGATAATTTACATATCGTCAAAAACAATCTTTTTGAAGTTCCGCCCTTATTTAAATTAATACAAGAGCAGTCCGGTACGGATTGGAAGGAAATGTATCAGGTCTTCAACTGCGGGCATCGATTGGAAATTTATGTAGATCCGTCTGTGGCTAACGATATCATTGAAATATCAAATTCCTTTGGGGTAGATGCTCAAATCATTGGGGAAGTCAAGGCTTCATCCACTAAAAAGTTAACAATTAAAAGTGCCTATGGTACCTTTGAGTACTAAGGATCTGTTTTGAAATAAAGTCCCTTAATTATAGGAAGTTATTTTGTTTGCCAGCAAGGCGAAAAAGGCAGATTTAGCAATAGCTAAGGCGCGTATTTTTAACGCTGTTGGCCAGTAAAATAACCGGTAGAAATAGGTAGGTTATTTCTATACCTACCCTAAAGCATACGATTGCCCTTATTCCTGCGTTATTTATAATAAATAGTTGGTATGGAAAGAAAGGATTTTTTAAGAACATTAGGAGCGGGAGCCGCTTTTGCGATTACATTCCCATGTCTTGGAGGTTGTTCCAATGATGAAGGAAACGTCGGAAATATAGTAACTCCTCCAACGGGCGTTGATTTTACAATAGATTTGACTAGCGCTGAAGCTTCTAAATTAGCGAATAACGGTGGTTTTATTCTCAAAAATTTAGTGGTTGTTGTAAAGAACTTAGAAGGTAATTTTGTTGCAGCTACCCAAGTTTGTAGTCATGAGCAATACGATCAAGTGAGATTTGTAAACCAAGATGGCGGTATCTTTTATTGTGATGTGCACGGCTCACGTTTTGGTCAAGACGGCGCACCTTTGAATACCATACCAAACAGCACATCTAGAGCACTTAAAATATACAATACCGAACTGAACGGGGACTCCTTGCGTGTTTTTGAATAAGTATGTCACTGTTCATTAAATCATTTTTTCTGATGATCAATTCCCCTATCCTAATAAATAGTTTTCGCTATTTTATGGTGGCCACTCTTAGACAGTATGGTTCCAGGGAGCTGAACAATATTTTAAAAATAGCTACGCTAGTACTCTGGTTATTTTCTTTTTCAAGTTTTGGACAGAACAAGGATTTTGTGACGGTAAAAAAATCGATGACCCTAATGGGTAGCCGTTTTGATATTACCGTGGTTTCTGTAGATGAGGAACTTGGATATATTAACATACAAGAAGCCGTTGGAGAAATTAAAAGAATTGAAAAATTAATTTCCTCTTGGGACGAGAATTCGGAAACTTTTTTGATTAATAAAAACGCTGGAATAAGACCTGTTAAGGTAAGTTTAGAGCTATTTAAGCTTATTGAGCGCTCCAAACAGATTTCTGAAATAACCAATGGAGCTTTTGACATTTCTTATGCCGCAATGGATGCTGTCTGGAAGTTTGATGGAAGCTTAACGTCTATGCCTACCAACTCAACTATTTTAAAGACGAAGGCTAATGTTGGCTACGATAAAATTATACTTGATGCCTCCAATCATTCTGTATTCTTAAAACAAAAGGGAATGAAAATTTCTTTTGGTGCTATTGGAAAAGGATATGCTGCTGACAAGGCAAAAGAGTTATTGGTGTCAAAACAAGTGGTGGCAGGTGTTATTAATGCAGCAGGTGATATAACCACCTGGGGGAAAAAAATAAGTGGAGAAAAATGGTTGATTGGTATAGCAAACCCAATGAGTAAGCAAACTATTTTTTCTTGGATTCCACTATTGGAATCCTCCGTAGCTACTTCTGGAAATTCTGAGAAATTTGTTACTATAAACGGAAAGAAATATACCGATATTATCGACCCAAAATCCGGGTATCCGGCTATTGGTATTAACACGGTTTCTGTATTTTCTAAAAGTGCTGAACTATGTGATGCGCTGGCTACAGCAATTATGGGTATGGGCAGGAATGCTGGTTTGGCTCTAATCAACCAGTTGGGCGGAACTGAGGTAATTATTGTAGATAATAATAATAAACTATATAAGAGCAGCGGGATTATGCTTGACAAGTTACCTTAAGGAATTGGTATCTATATGACCTACTACATCTTGTTTTTCTAAAATTAAATTAGTTTCAGTCAAACTATTAGATTGTTTAGAAATATATTTTTGGAAACTATAGTTACCTAGTCAAATAGCCTTCTTGCTCTAATTCCAATGCCGTCTTTATAATCTTGGAACAACCATTTTTTAGAAGGTATAGCGAATCACTTATCTCTAGGATTTCCCTGTAAAAATGATCCGTGACAAGAATGATACTGTTTTTCTTTTTTTTGGTGATTATTGTTTTTATTTTTTCCACATATAAGGGCGCAATAAAGGAAAAAGGCTCATCCAAAAGGATAATTTCTTTATCCGAATGTAAGATCAGATAGGTTTCCAAAAGTCTTACTTCTCCAGAGGAAAGATTTTTAATTGGTTCTTTATGGTACTTTTTAAAGGAGTTAAACGTGGAAACGAATGCTTCCCAATCTACCGAGAAGGTCTTAAATGCTTGGTGAATTTTTATATGATTTGGCAACAACCTGTGCTGAGGTAAATACGCTACTTTTCCTGTTGAGAATAACTTTCTTTTTTGGTGGGAACCATTTAGCCGTACATTTCCATATTTGGCGTTCAGGCTTCCGAATAAAATACGTAATAAGGATGTTTTGCCACAACCATTTCTGCCTAAAATCCCGATTACTTTTCCAGTTTCAGCACATAAGTAAATACCTCTTAGAATTTTCTTAGAGTCAAAGCTGAGTTCTATATTATCCAATTCTAACTTCAAATCAGCTTAATTATATAAAATAGTGATGATGATAAAAGACCATCCATCAGAAAGCATCCTAAAAATAAGTTGGTTTGGGAAATAGAAAAATTTTGATAAAAGACGAGTTTTTGTTGAAGTCTAGTTTCAAAAAATGAGATATACAATACGGCGAACAAAAGAAATTTTAGCCCTAGGTGTAAAAATAGTGGGACTTTTATCCATAACAAGAATAACGTCACGACCTGAGCGGCAATGATAAATTGACCATAAAACTTCCAAATCAAGATAATTCTTTTCAAACGAAAAACTAAGGATTCAATAGTAAAGCTTACTTCATTAAATGTACAAATTTATTGTAAATTCGCAGGACAAGGGACGTACGTATATGATAGACAAGTTAAATATTGTAAAACAGCGATTTGATGAAGTTTCGGATTTGATCATTCAACCGGATATCATATCCGATCAAAAACGATATGTTAAGCTTACCAAGGAGTATAGTGATCTTAAATCTTTGGTCGCCAAGAGAGATTATTACATAGAATTGACTAATAATATTACAGAAGCGGAAGAAATAATTAGCGATGGAAGTGACGCCGAAATGGTGGAGATGGCTAAAATGCAGTTGGATGATGCCAAATCTGAATTCCCGAAGCTGGAGGAAGAAATTAAGTTAATGCTTATTCCTAAAGACCCAGAAGATGCCAAGGACGTGGTTATGGAGATTCGTGCCGGAACAGGCGGAGACGAGGCTAGTATCTTTGCCGGAGACCTATTTCGTATGTATACCAAGTTCTGCGAAAGTAAAGGGTGGAAGACTAACGTAATAGATTTGAGTGAAGGAACTAGTGGCGGATACAAAGAAATACAATTTGAGGTATCTGGGACGGATGTATATGGTACTTTAAAATTTGAGGCAGGAGTACATCGTGTACAGCGTGTTCCTCAGACAGAAACTCAAGGAAGAGTGCATACCAGCGCAGCCACAGTAATGGTTTTACCTGAAGCTGAAGATTTTGATGTTCAAATTGAACTCAAAGATGTTCGTGTAGATTTCTTTTGCTCCTCAGGTCCTGGTGGGCAATCGGTTAATACTACCTACTCGGCCGTGCGTTTAACTCACCTTCCAACCGGGTTGGTGGCACAGTGCCAAGACCAAAAATCTCAACATAAGAACAAGGATAAGGCTTTTCGGGTATTACGTTCTAGGTTGTATGACCTTGAGTTAGCAAAAAAACAGGAGGAAGATGCTGCAAAAAGAAATTCACAGGTAAGCAGTGGAGATAGATCTGCAAAGATTAGAACGTATAATTATCCCCAAGGAAGGGTAACTGACCACCGTATTGGACTAACCTTGTACGATCTTTCAAACATAATCGATGGAGATGTTCAGAGGATTATAGATGAATTAAGTCTTGTAGAGAATACAGAAAGGCTAAAAGAAGCTTCGGAAATATTTTAAAGGATTATTTTACACATAAAGTAATACCAACCATAGGGCAGGTATTAGTAGCTACTTTTTTATGTAATGAAATTTTTAGGTGGCGCTAGAGAACAACAGTTTTATGACTACCAAAGAATTAATAGCACAAATACGTAAAAAAGAATCCTTTTTATGCATTGGTTTGGATACTGATCTGGAGAAGATTCCAAAGGAACTGCTTAAAGAAGAAGACCCAATTTTTGCCTTTAACAAGGGGATTATAGATGCTACACATCATTTGTGTGTAGCCTACAAGCCAAACATTGCTTTTTATGAGGCATATGGTATTAAAGGCTGGATAGCATTGCAACGAACCATAGACTATTTGAATGAGGAGTATCCGGAAATATTTACTATTGCCGATGCTAAAAGAGGTGATATTGGAAACACCTCTACTCGCTATGCAAAGGCGTTCTTTGAAGATTTAAATTTTGATTCTATAACTATAGCTCCTTATATGGGCAAGGACTCCGTTGAGCCTTTTTTAGCTTTTAAGGATAAGCACACTATTCTTTTGGCCTTAACATCCAATATGGGAGCTTACGATTTTCAAACCAAGAGTTTAGAAGGGTTGGAGCTCTACAAGCAGGTCCTAAAAACAGCCTCAACATATGAAGGTTCAGAGAAATTGATGTATGTGGTAGGAGCGACAAAGGCAGAATACCTAATGGAAATACGAAAAATAGTTCCGGATAGTTTTCTTTTGGTCCCAGGAGTAGGTGCACAAGGAGGGAGTCTTGCAGAAGTTTGTAAATATGGAATTACCGCTGATGTTGGCTTACTGGTAAATTCTTCCAGAGGAATTATTTATGCTTCAAAGAGTATGGATTTTGCCATGGCTGCACAAAAGAAGGCAGCAGTCCTTCAGGGGCAGATGAAAGAAGAACTAGCAAAACTTGATTAAAAAATTATACCAACTCTTCTAATGCTTTCTGTAATTTCTGTGCTTTCTGCTCAAAAAACTCACCTAATTTTGTGTTAGAATACTTGAGATTGGAAGCCTTATCCATAAAATTCTGATACTGATATTCCAACATAGTGATTGCATCTGCTTTAGCAGCTATAGGCGTCACTGTTCCTACTTTACAATATTGCTTTTCCATAATAAATAATTGTTCTTACAAATATACGTGCGAAATCAGGTTTTGGATGTGTAGGGTAGTGGTTATACAGCTATTAATCAGGTAATTTGTCTTTTTTTTAACAAAAACCATAGGAATGTGTCAAAACTAGAATCAGTTTTAGACATTTTTTACCAAAAGACCTTTCAATTAAAAAAGATTCTATACATTGCTAATTGCCTATATATATTGGCCGCCCAGAGAACATTGTTAAACTACACCAAATATATTCATAAGGATTCATCAACCTGGGTCACCTTTGTCCATGGTGCAGGAGGTAGTTCATCTATATGGTACAAGCAAGTAAGAGAATTTAAAAAGTTTTTTAATATATTACTTTTAGACCTGAGGGGACATGGGGACTCCAAACCCAACCTAAAAACTGCCTTTAATGACCAATACACTTTTGATTCTATAACCAACGATATTCTAGAAGTTATCGATTTCGAGAAAATAGAAAAGTCGCATTTTATAGGGATATCATTAGGTACCATATTAATAAGGAATTTGGCCGAAAATCACCCACACCGTGTGGAGAGTATGATTATGGGTGGTGCTATTATGAAATTGAACTTACGATCTCAGATTCTTATGCGTTTGGGTGTTATCTTCAAATCTGTAGTACCGTATTTATGGCTCTACAAGTTTTTTGCTATTGTTATTATGCCAAACCGCAACCATAGGGAATCTAGGTTATTGTTTGTCCGCGAGGCTAAAAAATTATATCAGAAGGAGTTTATACGTTGGTTTAAACTCACATCTGAAATTAACCCCTTACTACGTTTTTTTAGATCTGCCGATATCAAAATACCCACATTATACGTGATGGGGGAGGAGGATTACCTGTTTTTGCCAACCATAAGAAAGATTGTATCGATCCATAAAACCTCGAATCTGTTCGTGATTCAAGATTGTGGTCATGTGGTTAATATAGAACAACCGCAACTGTTCAATAACATGGTCATTGGTTATTTAGTAGGAATGGAAAACAATCCATCCTAATCTTGTTTTAAGTAAATTGAAGATTCCTAAAGTTCTCATTTGATTGCTACAATAGTATTCCATCAAGTTCCGTTAGAAAATCACTAGTATTTCTCAACAAAACCTTAAAAGGGTAATCTCCTATAATAATTCACCTCCTTTTTGTCCGATTAGCACTATTAAACAACGCGGCGGTTCTGAAAGTGTTAAAGAAGTCAATATTTTAAAATGGAGCACAAAAAAACCGGTGCTCCCACCGGTTTTATACTAACTAACTAACTCAAAAAATGCTAACTCAAAAAAGAAAAATATCTAGGTTGTTTTAGTATCTAATAACTTGATATTCAATAATTTTAACGCAACATATTCTTATATATTGCCGTAAATGTTAATTTTTTTAATCTTGTAGTGCAAACACTTCTTTTAAAAGGTCCGTAGTCCTGGAAGAGGACTTAGTCCTAATTTCTTTTTCTTCTACCGCAATCATGGTATAGACTCCTTTTAATGCTTCTTGGGTTACGTAGTCGGTTAAATCCGGATTTACGTTAGAGGTCAATGGAATTGCATTATACTTATTTATTAGGGAGGACCATACCTTATCTGCACCTACTTTTTCAAAAGAGGACTTGATTACAGGATTAAACTTTTCATAAAGTGCCGATGTGGTTTTATCTTGTAAATAGGTAGTAGCAGCTTTGTCGTCACCTAGCAGAATGGATTTAGCATCGTTGAATGAAATTTCCTTTACCGCATCTACGAATATGGGTGTAGCCTCGGATACCGCATCCTCCGCGGCCCTGTTTAGAACTTTCAACCCTTCATCTGCCAACTTGTCTAAACCTATATCTCTTAGCGTCTTGTCCACTTTTCTAAGTTCTTCTGGTAATAATATTTTTACCAGATCGTTTTTGTAAAAACCATCTGTCTTTGTAAGTCTGCTCACTTGTTTGGTAATACCCTTGTCTAGTGCAGCACGCAATCCGCTACCTATTTGCTCATTTCCTAGCGTGGTTCCGGTAGGAAGTTGGTTTACTACTTGTTGCAGTTCGCTACAGGATACAAATAGGGTAATACCGATAATTAGTCCAATCTTTTTCATGATAAAATATAATGTTTAGTGTTTTAAGCTTTACGAGAAAATAACTGTTTTATTGTTGTAGACCATTGTTTTTCTGCGAACATGGAGGGTAATGGCACGCGAAAGTACAATTTTCTCCAAGTCCCTTCCCTTGCTTATAAAATCTGGGATAGTGTGCGAATGGGAGACCGTAGTAACATCTTGCTCTATAATTGGGCCTGCATCAAGTTCTGTAGTTACATAATGACTTGTGGCACCAATAATTTTAACTCCTCTTTTAAAAGCCGCATGGTAGGGTTTTGCTCCTGCAAAGGCAGGTAAAAATGAGTGGTGTATATTAATGATTTTATTTGGAAAAATAGTTATCAACCTATCGCTCACAATTTGCATATAACGCGCAAGAACTATAAAATCTACTTTATTCTCCTTTAAAAGGGATAGTTGTTTTTCTTCGGCTTCTTCTCTGTTTTCTTTGGAAAAAGGGACGTGATGAAAAGGAATATTAAATTGGTCAGCAATAAACTTTAGATCGGTATGATTGCTTAGAATAAATGGAATTTCTACTTCAAGTTCGCCTGAATTATACCTTCCTAAAAGGTCATATAGGCAATGGTTGTATTTGGAAACAAAAAGCGCCATTTTTGGTTTTATGTTATCCAAGTGTAGGCTCCAGTGCATTTGATAGGGTTGCGCTAAAACTTCTGTAAATACTGTTTTGAAATTAGATGCTTTAAATTGTCCCGACTTAAACTCGCTCTCCAGGCGCATGAAAAATATGTTGGCAGATTTATCTACATGCTGATCCAGGTAAACAATATTCCCATTTCGGGAATGAATAAACTGAGTAACAGAACTAATAATGCCTGCCTGATCTGGACAGTTTATACGTATAATAACCTTCAAAAGAACCTTTTTAGGCTTCAAAAGTAACTTATTATCGCCAATCCGAAATAAGGATAATTAAATTTTAATGATCTTGGTGAAAAACACTATTAGTTCAAGGAAATTTTCCATTTCTTATACTGTTTCCTAAAACTACTTATTTCTAAACGTAAGAGGTTTAAATATTCTAATTCTTTCATACCGTCCTTTTCAAGCCCCAAACAGTAGGAGTTGATATTTCGTATCATAATGTTGATGAAAGTTATCGTGTGGGTGCGTTCAGAACTACATTTAGAAAACTCTACTTGGGCAATCTTTTGTGGAATTAGAATGGCGTCGGTTAAAAGAGAATTGGCAATAGTGTCCCGCAGACTATTGGACTGGTATAATTTTAGTAAATCCTTGTTTAAGGTAACATACGAAGCAATTTCCCTGCTCATAAAACAGAGTTCCATGGCCTTCACATAAATAGGTAGCTGCCGTAAATTTTTGTTTGACATTTCTCTTTATCCTTAATTTTATTACGTTAAAGTTACTGCGCATTTTTAATAGAATGCTTTTTGTTATAAAGAGAATTAGTAAATTTACCTTTGAAACTAAATAATAATTGGGATTATGAATTCGAATATAAAGATTGATGATCTTAACTGGAAAATATTGAACATATTACAAAAGAATGCTAGGGAGTCCTTTGCTACTATTGGTCGTTCTATAGGACTTACAGCACCTGCTGTAGGAGAGCGTGTAAAAAAAATGGAGGACGCTGGAATTCTTCTTGGTTACAACGCTATGGTTTCTCATTCGCTTACGGGATACCAATTAAAGGCAATTATCACCTTAAGGGCTTTTATGGGAAAACTAAAACCATTTTTGGTTCTCGTCCCTACTTTTGATGAGGTTATAAACTGTTATAGGATAACTGGAAGTGAAAATATCGTTATTGAAGTGGTACTGAAAGATCAATTTCATCTAGAAAAATTCATAGATAAGTTAATCCAGTATGGAGAAACCAGGACAAATATTGTGCTATCCCATGTAATTGCCAATTCTCCTATTCACAAAGTACCTGTTTTGTAAGAAGGACTACTTTTGTTTTATGCCAAACAGATGAATTTCTTTATTTTAGAATTATATTTTGGCTAGATTTTTGATACCTTTTAAAATATGAAAAAATATGCTGCGTTACTTCTTTTTTTGTTGCCAATCCTATTATTGGCTCAAAATGTAAGTCTTGTTAAGGGAACGATAACCGAAAATATCGTAGTAAACGATTCTTTAAAAGAAACCATGTCCGTTTACATACCCACTTCCTTTCAAATGGCAAATACCTGGCCGGTCATTTTTGTTTTTGATATGGATGGGAAAGGAAAACAAGCACTTTCTATGTTTAAGGAGGGAGCGGAGCAAGAGGGATTTATTTTGGTAACTTCTAACAATACCAGTGATACATTGTCATTATCCAAGAATATTTTAATTGCAAATAGAATGTTGAATGGGGCATACGAGATGTTGCCTATTAGCAAGGAACGTATTTACACGGCAGGCTTTTCGGATGCGGCACGGTTCGCCTCTATCCTTCCAAGCTTTATTAAGGATATTAGTGGAGTGATTTCCTGCGGAGCAGCGGTTGGGAATTTAGAAATCCTTAATTCAAAAAACTCCTTTTACTTTATAGGTATTGTAGGAAGGGAGGATTATAATTTTATTGATATGTTGGAGACTAGAAAAACATTAGATAAATTAAAATTCGCAAATCAACTTGTGTTATTCGATGACGGTCACCAATGGCCTACTTCAGAGATAATTACCCAGGCCATGCAGATGCTAACCTTGGCTGCAATGGCTAAGGGTAGAACCCCAAAAAACCAAGAATTGGTAGACGCCACGTATAAGGAATCCTTAACTAAGGCTAATACCCAGTTCTCTAATCGGAAATCACTATTGGCAGAGCATCGATTATCAGAAATGGCACGAATTTATGAACCTTTTATAGAGCTAGACTCTTTAAAGGATATTCAAAAACAACTGCGCAAGACGAGTATTTTTAAAGTGCATAAGCGAAATCAAAATAATGTTTTATTAAAAGAATCTTTTACTAAAGAGGATTTTAACTACTTTTTGGAGGAGGATGTAGTGACCTATAATTATAATAATTTAGGTTGGTGGAACTACCAGATGCAGGAATTAGATAAAATGGCCAAGAGTACTAGTTTATATGAAAGGCAAATGTCCCTAAGGCTTCGTGGATATGTAAATGCCCTGATAGAGGATACGATAGATATGGTTACAGTCAATGACAAAGTCTTGGATATGGATGCCCTTACATTTCTCTATATGCTAAAAACCATAACCGAACCGAATAATTTTGAATACTATCTTAATGTCATTTCCAATAGTTCTAAAATAGAGGATTATGGTACAGGCCTTTTTTATCTAGAAGAATTGCTCAAGAACGGCTATAAAAACAAGGAAGAGTTATATAGCTTAGAACACACCGCTCTTTTTAAAATTATGCCAGAGTTTAATGTACTAGTTCAGAAATACCTAAAAGATGCCCGATATGACATTATGGAAGAATAAGATGCGGTACTTTATTCAAATCCCATTCTATAACCAATCCTTTGGCCAGGGAAATGGCAACTTTCTCTCCGTATAAAAGTTCACAAAGATATAAGGCCGCTTCAAAACTTTTAGCCCCACCAGCCGAGGTAATGTATTTTCCGTCATGGACAAAGAGGACACTATCCTTTACCTTTAAATGCGGGAACATTTTTTTATAGGTTCCAACATCACTTGGGAACGTAGTGGAAACCACTGTATCTAAAACCCCCGTTTTTGCAAGTACAAATGCCCCGTCGCAATGACTTGTCATAAAAAGTGCCTTTTGATCTACTTTTTTGATAAAATTCAATAATACAGTATCCTTCAAATCTGTATCCAAATGATGTTCTGCACTTGGTATTACCAAAATATCTATTTGAGGTAAAGAATCTTTGATGTAGTCAAAGTCTGGTAAAAAGCGTATCCCTTCAAAGGAAGTGATTGGGCCCAAGGTATTGGCTACCGTAAAGGTATTCATTGCCTTTATGTTTTCTCTGTATTGGGTATGCTGAAAGATATCATATGGAGCTGTAAACTCTGTGTTGTAAACCCCATCCATAAGAAGAAAGGCTACATTGTACCTATCGGGTTTTAATTCGGGTAGAAAACGGGTTTGTGCTTCTTCAACTCGGTTTTCGGTGGTACAACGTACCGATAAAAATAAAAATAGAAAAAGTATGAGAAAATTTTTCATATAGGTGGTGTTAATCGTTTGGCAAAGTACAATGAAATTAAAAAAGCACTTCTGCTAATAGTGTATTTTTGTTTAAAATTTTAAGACATGCGCTTATTAAAGAAGATTTTACTCTTGTTGCTTGTTATGTCCTTAGGCTGTAAGGAAGGCAAAAAATATCATGATGTGAAGGAAAAGCAGATTTCAGTTCCAAAATCTGATAAGATTGCAGCTGTGTTGGAATTTCAAAAGAAGTTAAATTCGGAATTCAAAAACCCTGAAGAATCTCCATTGCCCGATAGGTTTCGTATAGATTTTGAAACACTTGATTTTTTTCCACCGGATACAAATTATGTGGTAACTGCAAAATTGATTAGGACGCCGGAGGCTATTCCTTTTCTAATGCCGACAACTACTGATAGAGAATCTGAAGAAGTGGTTTATGGTACTGTCAAGTTTATGTTGAACGGAAAAGATTATATACTAGAAGTTTATCAAAATCCAGAATTAATACAAGAGGTTGGGTTCAAGGATTATCTGTTTTTACCCTTTACAGATGGTACCAATGGAAAAGAAACGTATGGCGGAGGACGCTATCTGGATCTTCGGATTCCAAAAGGAAATACAATCATCCTAGATTTTAATAGAGCTTACAATCCGTATTGCGTCTATAATAAAAAATACTCCTGTCCCTTGGTTCCTGGAGTAAATAATTTAGATGCTAAGGTTCTTGCCGGGGTAAAGGATTTTAAAAAGACTAAATAAAAAAACCCGGTGGTTTAGTCCGGGTCTTCTTGTTCAAACTATAAAAAAATCAACCATTAATTACATTACTAGAAAGAGTAGACAGCAGCTAGAACAAAAGAGCTTAGGCTACTAAGTGGTTCTCCGTCTCCGTTAACAAAAGTATCGTCCTCCGAAGTACTATCTAAACGGAACTCAGGCTTTATCATTAAATTACCAATTGTTGCACTTCCTGTAAGCGTAACGGCAAATACACTAGCATCACCTTCAGCGTCAAAAGCGCCAACTGCTCCAAAGAAATCAGTTTCTGCAAAGTATTCTCCCCTTAATCCTATAGAGAAATTTTCTGAGGTCGCCATTTGAGGATATACAGCAATGCCAGCAAAACTTCCTATACCGTCTTCTTCGTCACCGCTGAACATTGCAGCGTTTAATCCAAGAAAGAATTTATCTGAAATTTCAACACCACCGGTATAGTCAATTTCAAATGAACCATTATCTATAAGTAAGTTGGCATATTGTCCTTTGTAGCCTAATTGCAAGCCGTACGCATATTGTCCAGTAGGATTAAACTCGGTTAAATCTGTTGGATTCATTACAGCTAACATCATGCTAAGGTCATCAGATAAAGCAAAATCTGCTTTTATACCAGTATGTGAGAATGGCCCGTAAGAAAAAAGATAAGAAGTACTATAGTTGAAGTTTGCCGTTGGGGAAATAACCTCATACCCTAAAAAAGTATTAAAGTTACCGAAGGTCAATTTCACCTTGTCAGTTACGTTCCAATAGGCATATAATTGATTTACGATATTACCTGTAGAGGAATACATAGGCGATGCAAAAATAGCATCTGTACCTCTTGGGCCAAAAACTAAGTCAGCTACAAAACCTACTTTTTCTCCTTCATAGCTTCCGATTACATTCGCCATGCCCAAAGCAAACCCTGGAAGATTTGCAAATGAACTGCCAGGAGCTTGTGCATCAAGTCCGTTTCCAGCGTTAAGATTGGCCCTGTAATAAGCGTCTATAGACCCGCTAAATGAGAATTTAGACTTCTCCTCTTCGTCTTGGGCTATAATTGTTGTCAAAGAAAATAGGAACAATGAGGATAGAAATATTTTTTTTACGAATTTTGTTAAAGTAATCGCTTTCATAAGTTCTAGTTTTAAAATCCTGTATAGGATTGTTTTAATTGAGTAAATTGAATTTTTTGAAAAGGTTATGTAACGGAGCGTTCTGCAAAACGCTCCGTTTTAATTTTCCAGATGGTATTAATGGTCGTTCATCCTAAAGTCAGAATAGGCATCCATTCCATGTTCGTGGATATCCAAACCTTCTAACTCTTCTTCTTTGGATACTCTAAGACCTAAAGTAGCTTTTAGTATCAGTAAAACTATTCCGGATGTTACAACACAGAAAGCACCAACAATTAATACGCCGTATAGCTGCGTCATAAATTGTCCTGCTCCGGCTTTGTCTCCAAAAATACCTACAGCGAGTGTACCCCAGATGCCACAGATCAAGTGTACTGTAACTGCACCAACGGGATCATCCAATTTTAGTTTGTCTATCAGTGCTACGCCAAGAACAATAATGATACCTGCCAAGAAACCTATGACCACGGCTTCATTTGGGGACATAAGATCTGCGCCTGCAGTGATGCCTACCAATCCGCCAAGGATACCGTTAAGGAACATGGTAAGATCTAAATTTTTATAAAGAATAGTAGATAGGATAAAAGCTCCAAAACCACCTGCAGCTGCGGCTAAACTTGTAGTAACCAGTACTAACGAAGTTAGTGCAGGATCTGCGGATAGTACCGATCCCCCGTTAAAGCCAAACCATCCTAACCAAAGAATCAATACCCCCGCGGTTGCTAACGGTATGTTATGTCCTGGTATGGCTTTCGCCTTTCCGTCCTTATCAAATTTTCCTATTCTCGCACCTAAAAGTGCAATAGCTACCAAGGCTGCCCATCCTCCAACAGAGTGGACCAAGGTAGAACCCGCAAAGTCATAGAAACCCCAAGAATCAAGGAAGCCACCACCCCATTTCCAAGCACCTACGATTGGATATACCAAGCCAAGATAGATAACAGTAAAGATCATGAAAGAGCCAATTTTGATGCGTTCTGCAACTGCTCCTGAAACGATGGTGGCAGCCGTTGCGGCAAACATTCCCTGAAAAAGGAAATCTGTCCACCATGTATAGCCTCCGCTAGCATATTCTACCGTCATACCACCTTCCGGCGCAGCAATACCGAATCCTGCAAATTTAAGAATCCCCATATCTCCTTCTTCAAAGCCTGGGTACATTAGGTTGAATCCCCATGCATAATAAAGAAGTAAGCCCCCTGTTATAATGAAGATGTTTTTGAATAGTATGTTAATAGTGTTTTTTTGTCTTGTTAAGCCTATTTCTAAAAAGGCAAAGCCTGTATGCATGAAGAATACCAGAGCGGTAGCCAACATCATCCATACGTTATTCGCTGTAAATAATCCTGCGTCCATTTGTAAAAATTTTAGTTAGTTGATTTGTATTAGTTGATGCCTGCTTGTCCATTTTCTTTGGTTCTAATGCGATACGCCTCAATAACATCAGATATAAAGATTTTACCATCTCCTACATTTCCACTGTAAGCAGCTTCTAATATGGCATTAACTGTTTTTTCTAAAAATTCATCGGATATAACTATGGATAGATGTCGTCTCTGTATGTCAGTAGTACTATAGGATATACCTCGGTATACATGACCTTGTTTTTCATTGCCAACCCCAGTTACATCCCAGTAACTAAAGAAATTCACCTCAATTTGATGCAATGCCTCCTTGACATCTTCAAATTTTGATTTTCTGATAATTGCTTCGATTTTTTTCATTTGAATATTGGTTTTATGATCGTCAAATCTATGTTAAAATAATTAACACCCTAGTTTTTTTAGGGTGTATGATAGTATTTTTATGGTAATAGTAATATGTACCCTATAAAATTGAAGGTATGATTAAATAAATGCAATAATTTTGGAGATATGGATATGAGGAGATAGAAAAACTAGGTTAGAAATGATAAAACGTAAGAAAACAGACTATTTTGATATGAAATAGTCAAAAAAAATAGTCAATGGAAGTGTTTTATTTAAAATCTAAGGAATGTGTTGCGAATTGTTGTTTCTATAATAATTTGGAAGCCCATACCCCTAGAGTCACGGCTATTACTCCTAAAAGGATACTACTAATAGTATAAAATGAAAAGTGTATTAAGTTAGAGTCCTTTAGAAATAGATGCCCTTCAAGGGCAATAGTGGAGAAAGTGGTAAAGCCACCGCAAAAGCCGGTGGTGAGTAAAATTGTTTGATTTTGGGAAAGTACATCGTTTTTCAGGGATAGGCCCAAAATAAAACCAATAAGAAGACAACCAATGATGTTTACGGAGAATGTTCCAAGATAAAAATTAGAAAAGTGTGGATTAAGAGTTTTGGATATCCAAAAACGGAGTACGCTTCCCAGACCTCCACCTAAAAAAACAAGAAAGAATTGTTTCATACCTGCTAAAGGTAAAAAACTAAACCGCTTTTTTCAGTTCAGAAGTAAGTAAATTGATTGGATAAACAACAGAACCGGATGTTTTGGAAACTTTGGGGGTAGATTTTGTTTCTTTTTTGTTTGCACCTTGAAGGTTAAACAACATCATAACGGCATTTAATCCAATTAAAATAAAAAAAATAGCAAGAAAAGTCATCATAATATTCGCCCCTTTATAGATGAATAACGCAAAATTACGTTATTTGGTATAGTATACGAGCAAAATCGATTATTTGTTGTGTAAGTCTTGACTTTTGTGGTATGCTTAAAATTTAAGTTAATTTTTAAGGAAGTATTTAATAATAAATAGCGTTAACAAGAAGATTATGAAGAAAAATCCTACCCATTTAACACCTTTATAATTTTTTTGATGCAATTTTAAGTCTTTTTTATATGAAAATACTATTACCGTAATGAATACGATAGCAAAAAGTCCTCCAAAAATTAATTGTCCGCTGCTGAACATATTTTATATTTTTACACAAAGCTAATAGAAAACCACAACAGATAATATGAAAAACAAAATCAATTCCGTCAAACTTTTTCACGAATCCTTTGGATTAGGTGTTTCGAATGAACTAAAAGCAGATTTAGGCGCGTCCAAGAATCTATTGCGATTTAATTTAATGGACGAGGAAAACAAGGAATATCTTGAGGCTGTTGCAGATAATGATATGGTTGAGGTGGCAGATGCTCTTGGGGATATGCTTTATATTTTATGTGGAACCATCTTAGAGCATGGTATGCAGCATAAAATAGAAGAGGTGTTTAATGAAATTCAACGTAGTAATATGAGTAAATTAGGTGCAGATGGCAGACCTATTTATCGTGAGGATGGTAAGGTATTGAAGGGGCCTAATTACTTCAAGCCAAACATTGAAGCTATATTAGATAAATAAAAAAAGGGCCTTGAGCCCTTTTTTTATTTTGTTACTTTATAACGCCATCCGTACTTATCATTGGATTTGTTGTATTGAATGTCAGTAATAACTTTTTTTATTTTGTTGTAAAACGGTGCATCAAGTTCTGGCAGTTCATAATCGGTATCCTTAAAGCCAAAGGCCGATATTGGAGAAATGACTGCGGCAGTACCAGCTCCGAACATTTCCTTTAGGGTCCCGTCCTTTGCAGCGTTTACAACTTCGGTAACCGTTATTTTTCTTACTTCTACCGGGATGCCTTGGTCTTTGGCAATCTCCAAAATACTTTTACGGGTAATCCCGTCCAATATCCTATCGCTCGTTGGGCCTGTAATCAAGGTGTCGTTTATGCGAACAAAAATATTCATAGCGCCTGCTTCCTCTATGTATTCGTGTTCCGTGTCATCTGTCCAGATAACTTGATTGTATCCTTTGGCAATGGCTAACTGTGTAGGGTAAAACTGTGCAGCATAGTTGCCCCCTGCTTTTGCAAAACCTACGCCACCGTTGGCAGATCTTGAATAGGTTTGTTCTATAAGTACTTTTACCTTGCCTGCAAAATAAGCACCAGAAGGTGCACAGGCGATGATAAATTTATATTCATCGGCAGGAGAAGCATGGAATCCTTTTCCGGTTGCAAACATAAAAGGGCGTATATATAAGGATGACCCTTGATTTTTGGGTATAAACGCACTATCCAGTTCCAAAAGTGTTGTTAACCCTTTCATAAAGTGCTCTTCTGGAATCTCTGGGATACACATCCGTGTTGCCGAAATATTGAATCTTTTATGATTGTCCAAAGGTCTAAAAAGAAAAATATCATCATTTTCGTCCTTGTACGCTTTCATACCTTCAAAAATAGATTGTCCATAATGGAAAATTTTTGAAGAAGGGTCTAAACTTATCGGTTGATAAGGAACAATTTTGGGAAGTTCCCAAGCACCATTTTTATAATCACAAACCAACATATGATCTGTAAATACGGAGCCAAAGGCCAGATTGTCGAAATCGATTTGGTCTATCTTGGAAGTCGGTACCTTTTCTATGCTAATGCTATTTGTTTCGATGCTCATTAATTGCTTAATTTTGAGGATTAAAATTAATCAAATATCCCGATGGTCACTTCTTTTTTAATCAAAAATTGACCAGTTTTGTAAATGAATCCTAATTTTTATAAGATATGAAAGGTTTTAACATTTTACTTGTGATTTTTGCGATGGTGTTGTCCTGTAAGGGGCAGAATTCCAAAAATGTATCTGAAAACGAAAAAAAGGCCTTGCAGGCTTTTGGAGAAAAAATTGAAGCTACCGATGCCAAAGATTCAAAGAAGATGTTTGCGCAATATAGTGTAATGAATGAGGCAGATACGGTGCAAACGAAATTCATAGCTAAGGTTAAAGAGGTGTGTAAGGCAAAAGGTTGCTGGATGAAATTGGAGTTAGAGGATGGGGAAGAAGCCATGGTGCGTTTTAAGGATTACGGTTTTTTTATGCCAACAGATATTGAAGGAAAAGAGGTCATAGTCAACGGTTTTGCCTTTGTAGAAGCGATGAGTGTAGAAGATCAAAAACACTATGCAAAAGATGGCGGAGCTACAACAGAGGAACTTGCGATGATTACAACCCCTAAGAAAACCTATGGTTTTGAGGCTGATGGTGTTTTATTAAAACAGTAGTTTGGAGAGAGAAATCATAACCACAGCCGATGGCTCTAAAACCATTCAGATAAAGGATTGGAACGAACAGTACCATTCCAAACATGGAGCTATCCAAGAGGCCTATCATGTTTTTATTAAGCACGGTCTGGATTTGTTTCAAAATACTTCCTTAAACATTCTAGAAATTGGCTTTGGAACTGGCCTTAACGCATTTATAACCTTATTGGAAGCTCCAAAAAAGAAACTTTCCATCACGTATAGCGGTGTGGAAGCCTATCCTATTTCTTGGGAGGAAGCCAAACAATTGGATTATGTGCAACAATTGAAAGCTTTGGATAGGGCTCAGGATTTTGAGCGTTTTCATAGCACCTTATGGGAAGAAGAAATTTGTATCGATTCATATTTCAATCTTATTAAAAAAAAGATGGACTTCAAGGATATTGATGACCAAGAAATGTTTAACCTTATTTATTTTGATGCATTTGGAGCTAGGGTTCAACCTGAACTGTGGACAGTTGATATTTTTAGAAAGATGTATGTCTCCTTAAAAAGCCAAGGATACTTGGTTACTTACGCTGCAAAAGGCAGTGTAAGAAGGGCTATGCTGGAGGTGGGTTTTAAAGTAGAACGTCTTCCTGGACCACCGGGGAAAAGAGAAATGCTCCGCGCGTGTAAACCTTAAGTAGTACTACCCGAATAGTTTTTTTTTGTTTATACAGCTACAATAAATTATTCCTGAGTTGAACAACACTGTTAAATCCAAATTAAAGCTACATCAAGCTGCATTCAAAAATTATACCTTTACTATATGAAAGTATTGATTACAGGTGCAACAGGTTTGGTAGGGCAGGAGTTAGTGACTCAATGCCGTGCTAAAGGTTATGCTGTAAATTTTCTCACAACAAGTAAAAGTAAGTTGGTTTCTGAACCTGACTATAACGGTTATTATTGGAATCCCAAAGTTGGTGAGATAAATACGGATTGCTTAAAAGGTGTATCTGTAATCATAAATTTGGCAGGTGCAAGTATTTCTAAAAGATGGACTTCCAGGTATAAAAAAGAAGTCTTAGAAAGTAGGATTGATACCTTGAATACCCTTTATGACGCTTTAAAGCAGTTTCCTGAGCATCAAATTTCTTCCTTAGTATCTG
The DNA here is from genome assembly GCA_964507115.1 of uncultured Maribacter sp. Classification (GTDB taxonomy): domain Bacteria; phylum Bacteroidota; class Bacteroidia; order Flavobacteriales; family Flavobacteriaceae; genus Maribacter. The sequence goes on along the minus strand of CAZDOW010000056.1, from coordinate 929 downwards.
CATCTGCAATCGGTGTTTATCCAAATTCTCTAAATAATTACTATGAAGAAGATGAATCTGGAGTAGATGATAGTTTTTTAGGTGAAGTGGTTCAGGCTTGGGAGAAAAAGGCAAACGATTTTAAGGTTTTGAAATTAAATGTAAGTATAGTAAGGATTGGCTTGGTAATGTCTGCCAACGGTGGTGCTTTGCCAGAAATTACAAAACCGATTGCCCACTACGCTGGTGCAGCATTTGGTTCTGGCGAACAATGGCAATCTTGGATTCATATTTCCGATTTGGCCAGAATATTTCTTTTTATAGGGGATAATGGTTTAAAAGGTGTTTTTAATGGTGTCTCTCCAAACCCTGTAACAAACAACAGGTTGGTGAAGGAAATAGCCAAGGTTCTGGAGAAACCGTTGTTTTTGCCAAATATTCCAAGGTTTGTAATGCAGACTGTTTTGGGCGATATGTCCTATATCTTATTTGCTAGCCAAAGGGTAAGTAGTAAAAAAATAGAAGAAAAGGGCTTTAGTTTTGAATATCAAAACATATGTAACGCGTTGGAAAACATATACAATAAAAGCGGCATGTGTAGTATTCCTGAAAATAATGTCCATAACGAATACGCCCCCTGAGTTTTTGAAGTAACTAAAAATTAAATTTTTTCATCCGCTTCAAGCGGATTTTTTTATAAACTTCCCTTCTGTTCTTCAAGGTGTAATTCTTTGAACGAATTAAACATCTTACGGATTGATTAAAGATTTGAACATTTATTTTTTTCTACATCAAATCAACAGAACGGTTTCAAAATAGTGTCAGTTTAACCGTATCCAAAACTAGGTTGCAAAAATACTTATGTCTTATGATCTATAGCAAAACCGTCTCTTATCTTTTTTGGTAGGTACAAGTGATAAAGTTTAATGACATTTTGACATTTTTAAAGA
>CAZDOW010000055.1:15300-22583 GCA_964507115.1 uncultured Maribacter sp. | reverse complement strand
TTGTTGGTCGAGTTCCTTATAAAGGAGATTTGTTTGAGAGCATCCATCAATTTGTTGGTGGTATCCGCGCTGGTATGGGTTACTGTGGCGCCAAGGATATTGCTACATTAAAAGAAACCGGTAGGTTTGTAAAAATCACTGCTAGCGGTATCAATGAGAGTCATCCACATGATGTGACTATTACCAAAGAGAGTCCTAATTATAGCAGGTAAATCACATAACTGGTTTTTATAAGCAACCTTTTAATACTTTTTTCATCTTAAAATAAAAAGACGATGAAACATTCTGTGTTCTTATTTTTTCTTTGCTTTTTAATCTCCTGTTCCGAGAAAGACCCTATTTCTTTTACTGAAGAGGATGATTTGCAAGGCACTTGGTTGCTTATTGAGCAATATGCGGACCCAGGGGATGGCAGTGGTGATTTTATAAAAGTAGACAGTGATAAAACCATTCAATTTTTTGCAGACGGAAGCTTCCTTGGCAATGGTTCATTCTGTACTATGACTTTTGATTCCAAAACGGAATCTAATGGAACATATACCGTTACAGATGAGTTGATTGAGTTTTCTTCAGAAAATTATTTAGCTCCCGAAAATTGCGATTTTGAAGGCTCTAAGGTGTTTCTTCATTTTGAAAATGGCAACTTAATACTATCTTACCAATGTTTTGAAGGTTGCGCTCAGAGATATGTAAAAACATCTACCAACTAATTTTTTTGTAACTAAAAGTCTCCATTTCAAATCTAGTATCAACCGTTTTTTTTTATTAAAAAATCTATTACTTAATAAGCTTATTAAGTAATTCCCAAAGTTCATTATCAAAACTGGATGGACCCAGTGTTACCGCTCCTGTATTATTTCCCATACGAACGATAACCAAATTTTGACTAGGGACAATATATAATTTTTGGTCATTTTTTCCAAGACCAGCATACAGGTCATCTGGTGCATTGGACATCAATTCCGTTTCAAATACGATTTGAGATTGGGGTATCATAGCGCTTTCTTTTCCATTTAACCACCAAAGATAACCGTAGGATTTATTGAAATTTTGAGATGTGTTTTTCATGGCTTCTAAAAAATCTGTACTACCCAAAATGACCGTGTTTTCCCAACTGCCATTGTTTAAGTTTAGTAACCCAAACCGGGCCATGCTGCGTGCGGTACTCCAATACACCTTATTGTAACCGTTCGTAGATAACCACTGCCCTGTCATTCCAATTCTGTCCCTTAATTTTGTATTATAATAGGTTTCAAATTTGGTATTGGTAGCGTTTGCAACCACATCCTGTAACAAGGTGTAGGGTGCATTATGGTAAGACCAGCGTGTTCCAGCATCCGTAACATAGGTAAGACAGTCCTGCGTTTTACAATCTCCTTTGGTGTCGTCCATACCAGTGGTCATGGTGAGTTGGTTCCAAATACTTATCAAATCCTCTTTTTCTTTTGTAAGCGATGTCCAACCTTCACCCAAATAGTCGGAACTTTTATCAGGCAAATTTAAAAACCCTTCTTCATGGGCAATTCCCGTAGTAAAAGAGGTTAGTGTTTTTCCTGCTGATGCCCAGTACCAAGGAGAATCTTTGGTAAAATCTATTCCATACCATTCCATTACTATTCTACCGTTTTTTAGGATGATGAAGGCCTTTGTGTTTTTTTCTGCTAATAGATTATATAGCGGTTGCACTGCCAGCTCGTCCCATTTGAGTTCGGATAATGCTATGCTTTCCCAATCGTTGGAATTCAATGGAGGAAAATATAGCTCTAGTGCTGATAGTTCTTCATTAGAATCATCGGTTATGGTTGAATCGGTATCCGAAGAACACGCTATAAAACTAGTGCTCAAAATCAAAATAAATAGGAGCGCTGTATTTTTCATAACCATTGGGTTTGGTATTTGACATTGATTCAACCTTTTAGTTTAACGTATTAATCAAAGAAATCTTGTGAAATACGGCTTGTTAGGGAGTCATATCGTATTTTTGCATCCCATTAAAAAGCTATGCGTACAAAATCACTTAAGAAGAACAAAATCAATGTAGTAACCCTAGGGTGCAGTAAGAACGTTTACGATTCTGAGGTGCTTATGGGACAATTGAAGGCCAATAATAAAGAGGTGGTACATGAGGAGGAAGGCAACGTGGTTGTTATCAATACGTGTGGTTTTATTGCCAATGCAAAGGAAGAAAGTATAAATACTATTTTGGAGTATGTACAGAAGAAGGAAGCTGGTACTGTAGATAAGGTTTTTGTTACGGGTTGTTTAAGTGAGCGTTATAAGCCAGATTTACAAAAGGAGATTCCAAATGTAGATGAATACTTTGGTACCAGCGAGTTACCAAGTCTTTTAAAAGCACTAGGAGCAGATTATAAGCATGAGCTTATTGGGGAGCGTTTAACCACCACACCAAAGAATTATGCTTATCTAAAAATAGCCGAAGGTTGTGATCGTCCTTGTTCTTTCTGCGCTATTCCTTTAATGCGAGGAAAGCATAAGAGCAAACCAATGGAAGAGTTGGTAATAGAGGCTGAAAAATTAGCTGCGAAAGGAGTAAAAGAACTGGTTTTGATAGCGCAGGATTTAACGTATTACGGATTGGACCTTTACAAAAAACGAAATCTTGCGGAACTATTAGAACATCTAGTAAAGGTTGAAGGTATCGAATGGATACGTTTACATTATGCCTTCCCAACCGGTTTTCCTATGGATGTGTTGGAGGTGATGAAAAACGAACCAAAGGTTTGTAATTACTTGGATATACCATTACAACATATTGCAGATAGCATCTTAAAAAGTATGCGCCGTGGTACTACACAGGCAAAGACCACTAAACTATTAAAGGATTTTAGAATCGCCGTACCTGATATGACTATTCGTACCACTTTGATTGTGGGGTATCCTGGGGAGACAGAGGAGGATTTTCAAACATTAAAACAATGGGTGGAAGAAATGCGCTTTGAGCGGTTAGGCTGTTTTACATATAGCCACGAAGAAAATACCCATGCATATAATCTAGAGGATAATGTTCCTGAAGAAGTAAAGCAAGAACGCGCCAATGAGATTATGGAGTTGCAATCTCAAATTTCATGGGAATTAAATCAACAAAAAATAGGACAGACCTTCCGCTGTATTATAGACCGTAAAGAAGGGAATTATTTTATAGGTAGAACAGAGTTTGATTCTCCTGATGTTGACAATGAGGTCTTGATAGATGCTGCAAAGCATTACGTAAAACAGGGTGAGTTCGTGGATATAAAAATCACGGAGGCAGCGGATTTTGATTTATACGGTGAGCCCGCCTAGTGTTTGGTAGTTCACATTCATCAAAACAGAATATAACTTTGATACCACCGTTCTAAGTTCTTTTGCTTTCTAAGCTTAAGTCTTGTGAGGTTTAGGGTATTCTTTTCTAAGCTCAGAATTTTAGTACATTTAAAACGAATTTGCTGTCTTAATTCTTTTTCCTTACTGCCAAAACTTTCCATTTTCCTATAGGAATCTATACCATTTGATATAATATGTTCTAAAGGCATGTTGTGTTTTTTCAGCTTAAAAGTAGGGGATTTTAAGAGGTACTTCTAACTCTTTTCTTTCATCATTTTTAAGGTTGCCCCGCCTAATACTAAAATAATGATGCCCATAATACCCCATAACCACCATTTATTTTCAAAAAGAGGAGCTTGGGTAATTACTTTGGGCTTGTCAATATTTTCTTCCTTTCCTAATTGTAAGCTGCCTATATTTTCTGGAAGTTCAAAGCCGGTCTGCTGTAAATCATATCTTGGGGGATAGGCGTTTTTGTTTCCGTATGTCAAATAATATGTTGCAGGCTCAGTAAACCGACCTACTAGATTATAAGAATAACCTTGGGTGTCCACAGAGCTAATTTTCAAGGGTGGATTGTCATAGTTCTGAATGCTTATTCTGAGTTTGTTTGTTAACGTATTTCTGAAAGTAAATCCTTTGACCTCTAAAGAGGTCAGTGTGCTGGAAAATAAATTGCCATAGCTATATTTCCATCCTTTATCGGTTTTTACGCTATCAGAGACATAAGAAACAGTAACGGACCTGTAATAGTCATAATCGTCGATTACGTTTATTTTTAAAAAACTAATGGGGAGTCGCATTTTTAGATCCACATCAATTTGTGTTTTCTTTCCTTGTTGGGTAATATCAATATGTTCAGTTTTATAGGAAACATATGTACCAGGGACTACCTTGTTGGATACGATACTAGTGGATTCCAATTCTGGAGTGTCTGTAGTTTTAATGTGTATTCGGTAATACTTATATTTTGCATCTGGAAAACTAAGACCGGAAAAACTGTAATTTGTTTGACTATTTTTTATTGATAAAATCCTATAATCTTTTAAAATAGTAAACCATCTGCTCTGCTCTTGGCTTCCTTCTAAATTGATTTTCCAATCATAGTTTTTATTTTTAAAGGATAGTTCTATCTTGTTAATTGGTTTGTCTATGGGAACTGCGTAGGTATAGAAATTACCGCTTGTGTTAGAGGTGCTGTTGATTAGGGTAAACTCCATTTCCTCCTCAATACCACTAGGAGCAGAGGAGGTTAGAACAAAGGGAACTTCTATAGTATCTTTTTCTCTTGCCCCATACATCCGTATATCCGAAAAATCTCCTTTTACGTGTGTAAATACCGAATTAGGCAAGGTTACTTTATGCCAGGTATCTGTTATTCCGATTAATGGTATTTGCCTATCGTAGTCACGCAACTGCGCAAAAATAGCCCATGGGCATAGCAATAGTAGAAAGTATATAGTTTTAATCTTCATTTTCGTCCGTAATTATATGTTTGTATTTGTTGTACAAGAATGAGATAATCAAAAGTATTATTCCTAGGGATACGAACACTATCGTCTTAGAAATAGTATTCAAGGAAGCAATATCGTAAAGGAACAGTTTTGCTAAGGTGACACCAAAGAGGATAATCGCAGCAATCCGTAAGTACTTCCTGGCCTTCCAGATACCCAAGCCAATTAATAATAAGGCGTATACACCCCAAAGAATACTCAACCCAAGCTTATAGGATTGGTCGGATTCCATAATAGCCATCCAATTGATAAGTTCGCTGCTTAAGACCCATAAAATACAGGTATGTAAGAGCAGCTCAAAAGGTATCTTGAAATTAATACGAAGAAAATCTTGCCGTATTAATTTATGAATAGAAAACACTAACAGACCAAAAAAGGCAAATGCCGCATAACGTATCCAAATATTGTAATTAGTAATATTGTAATATTCAGTCAAATTACCGTTGAGAAAACTATCTCTTAGTTCGCTCATAGCATAAAGTCCTCCTGTTAAAAATATAAATCCGCTAATAATAGACAGCACCAAGGTAATTATGCCTAGGGTTCTATTTTTTAACTTAGCACTATTTACAAAGGCTAAGAGGCTAATAAATAACAGACTGTAGTTGATGAGCCAAATTACTTTAAAATCATTTAGGTCGTAATTATGGTTGGTAATATCATAACCATCAGCATCCTGAATTGTTATTTCGGATTCCCAGAATAACTGAGAAAAGTAATACTCCAGTTCCAGATAAAAAGCACTGTATAGTACAAAAAGCAATATGCTTGGAATACTAAAGGTTATTAATTTTGAGATAAAGCTTTTCTTTCCACTGGCCAACACTACAGAATGTTTGTTTTGCACCCAGTTTATGAAGCCAAATGCTACCAAGAAAAGTATGGAGGTCAAAAATGTGCTATTAAAAATAGTAGTTTGCCGTATTGATTCGGAATAAAAATAATTTGAGGTATAGCCGTCACTCCAGTCTTGAATAAGGCTAAAGAAGGCCAAAAACATTAAAGGGTAGGACATGTATTCGTAGGCCTTTACATTTTTGGTTTTTCCTATCCAAAATAGTAAAGCTGCTTCAGCCGCCCACAATAGTGTAACCCAATTACCATCTAGCTGCACGGGTATGGCTATTGTAATAAAGGTAAGAACCAATCCTGCGGCTAAGTAAAATAAGTTTTTGTCCCCAAGCTTCTTTTTGTAAATTAATGTGGTTACGCCAAAATGCACAACAGCATTGGCCAAGGTGAAAAGGCCTAATAGGTTTTCTCCAGTTGTGTCGTCTGCCAGTAGACTATAGCCCAAACCGTAAAAAATAAAGGAATTGAGTAAAAGCATAAAAACATCTGAAACCTTGAATTTTTCCGATTTTAGCAATTTATAGCCTAGAAAAGTACCGTAGAATATGAGGAAAAATATAATTAGGAATACCAATGCCAGTTGAAAATCCTGTTCCGGATCATAGGAGAAAATTCGCCAACCAAAGTAGATAAGCCAAGTGAAAGCGAAGGAAACATAATACAGTGCTTTCCAGTACTTTTTTAGAGAAATAAATAGAATGCCCAGGTTAATTATGGCCATATAGCTAAACAAGATAGTAGTGTTACCAGAGTTATTGCTTAATAAAAAGGGGACGGCGTAAGCACCCACTAGCCCTATATGAGCAATAACTTGTTTGTTGTAATTAAGGGCTGCGACGACTCCAAAAACGGTAAACAATAGCATAAGACCAAAAGCGAACAATTGTGGAAAAAGTTCGTAAAAGCTATACCCTGCGTAGGTTATGAAATACATAATCGCTAAGGCCCCACTCATAAGGACTGCACTGTAGCTCGTGTATTTAGCTTTTAGTTTTATGCCAAAACCTATAAGTCCTAAACCAAGGACATAACCTATAATAATTCTGGTTAAAGGACTAATAAGATTATTTTCTATGGAATATTTGGCCCCAATGACTACACCAATAATGGTAATTAGGATTCCTATTTTATTAATAAGATTCTCACCAATGAACTTTTCTAGATTGGATTTCCCCTTCGGTTTTTTCGGAACTGTTGGGCTTGGTTTTGAAGCTTTAACGGCTGTAACTTTTTCTATTGGATGGGCAAGAGTGTGCGTTTTTTCTGCTTGTTCCTCTGCGATTTCGTCGGGTAGGTTCTTAGCTGGTCTTTCGTCAAAGGCAGTGCTAATTTTGCTATCTTCAAAAGGCTTGTTTTGCAGTTTTAAGATATCCTTTTTGAGCGCATTTACTTCTAAACCAAAGTGCTCTTGTTTTTTCAACAACAACTCTAGTTTTTCTAAAAGTTTGCCTACCTGTTCTTGATTATTGGCCATGACGGTTTATTTTTATATCGCTCTCCCTTAGGATTCTCAATAGGTACAATAACGATACAACTTAAAATTTGTTGGCAAGATAGGAGGGTTTTTGATAAGGCAAACCTCAGAATCCAGTG
>CAZDOW010000055.1:0-15200 GCA_964507115.1 uncultured Maribacter sp. | reverse complement strand
GTGAATTAAAAATAAAGGACTAAAATTACGAGCGCTCAAAATACAAGTAAATATATACGGCAGCGCCAAAATTCGTAGCATCCGTTGAAGCTAAACGCCATCCATCTTTTGCATATTCATCTAGTTTTTCTTGAATTTCTGCTTTTGAGGAATTTGCGATATGCTTAGTATCTAGCGTGATTTTGCTGTAATAAATGAGTGTTTCAACTTTGTATTCTTTCATTTTCGGTTGAATTTTGGTTTAGTTGACCATGAAAAGGGCATTCGCAAAAAATAATTTCCCGTTTTCCCAGAAACCTCTGAATAACGGATTGTCCACCATGTAGATTACCTGACCTCTTCCCAAGCGTTGTGTCCCAAAAATAAGGGTTTCATCTATCTTCTTTATGGCTTCACTCCCTGCAAAACCAGAGACAGGTTTGTTTTGTCCATTGTCAAGGTATACGGCACTGCCGCTATCTAAGTAGGCGTAAGCACGGCTTCCTAATTTTAAAGTAAAATAGGTATCCTCATATCCATAAGCCAACGGATTTGTTGAATCTACAGTCGCCTTAAAAATTGCCCCAGTAATTGTAGATTTTATACGGTCCCTTTCAGAGACTTCAAATGACTGTAGGTTTACCGTGGTGTCTTTCTCAGTTTCCTTTTTCTTAATAGTAAAGCCTTTGTCTGAAGATAAAGCATCTATAGCTCCGCCCATGGCAATAAGCTTACCACCAGCTTTTACCCAATCCTTAATATTTTCTTTACTATCCTCATTTAAAAAACTATTATAGCCCCTTCCATCTGGGAGAATCAGAACATCATAATTTGAAAGCGTTACGCCACTAAAATAATCGGCACCCAACACCGTAATGGGATAGTGTAGTTGTTGCTCAAAGAAGTGCCATATTTCTCCAAATCGTAAAGTTGAGGTGGGTTCACCTGATAAAACAGCAATTTTGATATCTGGAATTATGTCTACATAACTAGAGCCAAAATCCTTTCCCTTTTCAACAAAACCTGTATTCGTAGCGTTGAGTTTTTTAGAGAATTTTAGTGAGGCATCGGTCAAAATTTGATTAAAATTTCCGAGGTTTTTATTATCAGCCTTCGTAATTATTAAACTCCCTCTTTTATGATTTATCCCATCCAATGTAAATGGCTTTTGAGCATAGCGTACACGAACCTCTTTTTTTAGTAGTGCTGCAAGGAATTTAGCATCGGTTATGGTATTCCAATCGGTTACGTAGGCAAAACTATTTCGTTTGATTACGCCAAATTCTTCGTCATGATTAGGCGATGTAGTTTTAGTAATTGAACTTTCTGTTGCTAATGCGTCCAAGCCATAAGCATAGGGTAAGGACCAGGCAGTAATATCGTAGGTTACAGAATCACTTAATTTGGCTTTAGGTTCAAAAAGTACTTTAACCAAAGTACCTTTAGTTTGAGCTGTTGAAACGATCATACTCTTTTCTGAAATCTTTATGCTACCTATTTTGCCTGTAGCGTAATCAAAGCCTTTAGCAGAGCTATTGGTTCCAAAACCATACTCAATCTCATGTTGTTGTAAAAGATGTCCCAAAGCATCTAATTTGTCTTTATTGCCATTGAGAACATAACTCTTGTACTTAAAATCCTTGTTTTGATAGAATTTTTTGAATTCATCGTTCAATCGTTTTGCATTTTTACTTGCCACTTCCACGGTTGAAAGTCCGGTGGTGTAATGATGGTCCATACGATCTTTAAGCGTAAGAGTGTCACCAATACTTGTTACAATACCTAGACCTGCACGCCCGCCGCCACCTTGCTCATAGGTCATGCCAATACCGCCGTTATAGGTAGGGTAGGTGTCCCCGTAACTTGGATACAATAAATCGAATACTTCTTTTGTGAAATAAAACCATCCGTTTTCATCAAAATATTTAGCATGGTTTTTACCAATAGTCAATTGGAACGCTCTTTGGAAATCTGTGATTACTTCGTGAAATGGTTCTGCAGCAGGGGCAAAAAAGTAAGGATTATCTATGCCTTGTTCATGAAAATCTACATGTACGTGGGGAAGCCATTTATTAAACTCTTTTAGGCGTTGTTGACTTTCTACCTGTGTAAGCCATGCCCAGTCTCTATTCAAATCAAACATATAGTGGTTACTTCTTCCGCTCCACCAGTTCTCATGGTGTTCCTTGGAGTTTGGGTCCACGTTATTTGGGGTATTCTTATGCTGGTTGTACCAATTTACATAACGATCACGGCCATCTGGGTTAATACATGGGTCCATGATGACAACGGTGTTTTCTAAATAATCACTTTTCTTGATCAATAGGTCATAAATGGTTTGCATGGAAGCCTCAGTGCTCACGCTTTCATTACCATGTACATTATAGCTCAACCAAACAATAGCCTTTTCTGGCTGCCCTTCTCCTTTGGTATTTTTTAAATGTTCTTTACGGATACCCTCAAGGTTGGTGATGTTTGATTCCGACGATATATAGGCCAAGATTAGTGGTCTTCGCTCGTTGGTTTTTCCGTATTCTTTTAGTTGTATTCTTGAGGGCTCCGCATTTGCTAAGTATTGGTAATAAGCAACAACTTCGTGATGCCGTGTAAATTGACTTCCCAATTCGTAGCCCAAAAATTCTGATGGGGATTTTAATTGTGCGATTGTGATAAGCGGTAGGACGAAAAATAGAAAGCTTAGAATTTTCTTCATGTATTTTTTTTGATATGCTATTGCTTCAAATCTAATAAATTATTGGCAAATTGCACAACTGGGATTTTCATTTTTGTTGATTGGCATAAAAACCCGATTTACGTCTAATTAACGTATTTTTAGGAACTCTAAAAGCACATAGTTTTATATTTACTATCATTTTTATACGGATATGGATATTGATTGTTTACCCTTTAAAAAAACAGGCTATTTTTCCAAACTTATCTGCGACTACATCGCAGAAGAAGAGGAGCTTTCTTCCTTTTATAATCAGTTTCCTAATATAGAGGGTTTTAAGAAACAAATAGCCGAAAAAAAAGCTAGTTTCCCTATTGAGAATAGAACGGTTTTACAAAGGGCCTTAACACGTCAATATAAAAACTGCCGTATCTCTAAAGGTACCCAGCAGCACATTACCGCTTTAACAGATAAAAATACTTTTACCATAGTTACTGGTCATCAATTAAATTTATTTACCGGTCCACTCTATTTTTTGTACAAGATTATATCTACAATAAATCTTACCAAGGAACTTAAAAAGACCTGCCCAGACCAAAATTTTGTACCTGTTTACTGGATGGCCACCGAGGACCATGATTTTGAGGAGATCAACTATTTTAATTTTAGAGGTAAAAAAATACAATGGAATACTAAAGCTTCTGGCGCTGTTGGGCATTTGAATACAGATGGATTGGATGAGGTTTTCGATACTTTTTCTAATCTTCTAGGTGATAGTGTTAATGCTACAGGCTTAAAGGAACTTTTTGATGCTGCCTATTTAAAGCACAACAACTTAACAGAGGCCACTAGATATTTAGCAAATGAGTTATTTGGCACGTATGGTTTAGTTATTGTAGATGGAGATGATTCTGATTTAAAACAGTTGCTTGTTCCTTATGCCAAGAAGGACATCTTGGAACAAATAGCACATAAAGCAGTTTCGGAAACGATAGAAAAGCTACAAGTGCTGAAAACTGACTATGGGGTACAGGTCAACCCAAGGGAGATTAATTATTTTTATTTGTATGACGGTATAAGAGAGCGTATTGTAGAGCGCAACGGCATCTATTATGTAAACGATACAACAATTGAATTTTCTGAAGCAAAGCTTTTGCAAGAGTTAGAAGTGCATCCAGAACGGTTTTCTCCCAACGTGATTGCGAGGCCGCTATACCAAGAAGTGATATTGCCTAACCTATGTTACATTGGCGGCGGTGGAGAGCTCGCGTATTGGCTAGAATTAAAGTCAGCCTTTAATGAGATGGAAGTTCCTTTTCCAATTCTATTATTAAGAAATTCAGCATTGGTTATTACGCGGAAACAAAAAGAAAAACTCCAAAAACTGGATATTACTTTAGAAGATGTTTTCTTAAAGCAGAATAGCCTAATTAATAAAAAAATACGTCAGGTTTCTAATATTGATATCGATTTTGGTCCACAGAAGAAGTATTTGGAGGAACAGTTCAAAGCTATGTATGAAATGGCAGAACAGACAGATACGTCTTTTATAGGTGCGGTAAAGGCCCAAGAAGTAAAGCAGAAAAAAGGCTTGGACCATTTGGAAAAACGCTTATTGAAAGCACAGAAAAGTAAATTAGCCGACCATGTGTACAGATTGGCAGAGATACAGAACGAGCTCTTTCCAGGAAAATCCCTTCAAGAACGTAACCTTAATTTCTCTGAGCTGTATTTGGAGTATGGAGAAGCACTCATACCCATGCTGTTCAAAGCTTTAGAGCCACTAAAACAAGAATTTGTGATACTAACCGCGGAATAGATATGGTGTTGGGTAAGGTTTCTGTAAATAGGATTTATTTACTTGCCTTTCTGTCATTTTTCGCCATTACAGGTATTACTTTTTTTAAAACTGCGTTGGAACTAGAAGATGCGGAGCAGGCCTATTACTCCCAGTGGCTGCGTTGGGGCTTTGATGATCAGCCGCCTTTGTATACCTGGTTTCAATTTACTGTAAATCAGATATTTGGCATTCATAAAGTTTCGTTTTCTCTATTTCGAGGTGCTATTTTTGCAAGTATATTGCTGCTAATGTGGCAACTTTCCCGTAAGATGATTAAGCACGAGAAAAAGGCAGAATTAGCCGTATTTGGTCTGGTTTTGTTACCTGTTTTTATCGATTTCACTTTTAGAAGACTTTCTCATACTTCGTTATTGTGCGCATCTGTGGTAGCTTCTTATATAATTCTACAACGGTTAATACATCAAAAAACATGGGGAAATTATGCACTTTTTGGCCTCATAGTCAGTATAGGTTTTTTATCAAAATATAATTATGTTCTCTTTCTTGCCGCTCTAGGGTTGGTTTTATTTTTTGATGCCTCTTTACGGAGAATTGTTCTTAACAAAAAGATGTTGTTGACAGTGTTTTTGGTAGTTGTATTAATATTTCCTCATTTTTATTGGTTGTTAGGGCCAGATGGGTATCTAACTGAACTACGGGAGAGCATCGGCCTAAAAACAGAAAATGTAACAGAAAACACTTTATTTATAATTGGTCCATTATTTTCGTTGCTACTTAATTTGTTAAAGCTGATAGCACCATTCTTAGTGGTAGTCGCCATCTGCTTGCGGCTAAAGAAAATTCGATTTCAAAGATCGAAGTTGGATTGGTTTGTAAAACTTGGTTTGACGCAATTAGTAATTTTGGCATTGTTTTTTGTCGTTTTAGATATTCAAAAAGTAGAGGAACGATGGTTGTTGCCTTTAGTGCTACCATTCATTGTGTTGCTGTTGCGTTCGTTGGAATTTAAATCGATTCGAAAATGGTCTACCTCCGGATTCGCCCTGTTTTTAATCATAATTAGTTTACAAGTATTGCGAACTCCAGCCGAAAAAGTATTGGGTATTCCGTCCTCTGTGCATTTTGGTTTTGAGCAACTTTCCTTAATGTTGGAAAATGATTATCGCGAAAAACAATGGATACTTCCGGATGTTACGTATGGTGGAAACATTAGATTGTTGAATCCGGAGAGAGAAGTTTTTTCTAAAGACGATTTTTCGCTTCCCCAATCAAAACTTCAGGATATAAATGGGGTTGAAGTGATTTTGAAAGAAGAACTAACCAAGGATAAAATTCTGTTAGATAGTATTTTGGATTTCGGAAAAGAAAGGGATACTTTGTATATAATTGAGTTTAACAAGAATATTGATTCTCGTTGAACAAATTGATTTAAAATCTTATTATGCACGATATAGATATAGAAATGGTTGAAATGACCTTGGATGTCGTAAAGTATGCCATCAATCGGATTACAAAGACCAATCCTGAGTTAGGAAAACCTAAAACCGCCTCAGAATTGCGGGCTTTGGTTGGCGATACTGTCACAAATAGCGGGATTGGAGGAGAGAAGGCCTTTGAACTTTTTCGTGATGTACTGGTCAAAGCAACTGTTCCTATAGACCATCCGCGCCATTTGGCCTTTGTGCCGGCAGCTCCTACCAGAGCTGCAATTTTGTTCGATTTGGTCACATCTGCATCTAGCATCCATGGAGCTTATTGGATGGAGGGTGCTGGTGGTATTTTCTGCGAGAACGAAGCTATGCAGTGGTTGGTGTCGCTCACCGGTATGCCAGAACCTGCTTTTGGAGTGTTCACTAGTGGCGGTACTGCAGCTAATCTATCTGCTATGGTAGCGGCACGGGAAAAGTGGCGAAGGGACCCAAAGAACAAAAATGTAAAAGGACTTATGATTACTTCCATAGGGGCACATTCTTCTATTAAGGCCATGGCCAAGGTAATGGATGTGGATGTACTTTTAGTAGATACCGAAGACGCCATGACGGGTGCCGCATTACAAACGGTAATTGATGCTTTGGACGTAACCGAAAAAGCACGAGTATTTGCTATTGTAGCTACGGGGGGTACAACCAATGCCGGTATTATAGATGACCTTTCGGGTGTAGCTGATGTTTGTGAACAGGAGTTGATTTGGTTCCATGTGGATGCCGCCTACGGAGGAGGAGCGCTAGCAGCAAAATCTGTTCGACATTTATTCAACGGTATTGAACGGGCGGATAGTGTTACGATTGATCCCCATAAGTGGTTATTCTCTCCGTATGATTGCGGTGCTGTGCTATATAAAAATCCTGAAGAGGCAAAACAGGCGCATTCTCAAGAAGGTTCATATCTTGAAATTTTCAAGGACGAAGGGGCGCATGGTTTCAATCCATCTGACTATCAAATACAATTGACACGACGCTTGAGAGGACTTCCGTTGTGGTATTCTTTGGCTACACATGGTACCGATAAATATGCTTGGGCTGTAGAGGAGGGTATTAGCTTGGCACGTGCAGCGGGAAGGCTCATAGAAGCGCACCCTTTAATGGAACTGGTGCGGGAGCCAAGTCTATCCTGCGTGCTCTACCGACGCAAAGGTTGGGAGCCCGAAGATTACCGCAACTGGACCTACAAAAATCATAAGGCTGGTTTTGCCTTAGTAACTCCTACAAAGTGGAAAACAACTAGTGGTTATGAGACCGTAAGCCGATTCTGTTTTATTAATCCTGATACTACTGAAAAGGATATTATTGATATCTTAAAAAGTATGGAATATTAATTCTGTACTCCTAATTTATTCCTTAAGGTACCAAAAATTCTCCTTTCCAAACCCCATCAATGTTAGAAAATTTTGCTCGTATATGGTTAGGTCGTTTTAGTTTTAGGTATTCGATCTTAAAAGGTTCAATCGCTACCATACAAAAATGATTTTCCTGATTTAAAAACGCTAGTTGGTCCGGGTTTTTTATGGCGCTTCCCGGGGCTTGCTGCGTTATATAGTCCTTTCTGCTATTGAGCGGTATGCCGTTCCAGTATGTATTTAGGGTTTCTGGATCTTCAATAATTCGAGCTTTGCCTTCAATTTTAAGCTGAAGCATTAGCTTTGAATGATAAAACAAAAGGCTCACTTTAGGGTTTTCTGTGATATGGGTTATTTTTTTTGAGCGTTTATCGGTATAAAAAATTAATTTCAGGTCCGGTGTTATTTTGCGCAGTACCACCGTGCGTAATCTAGCCATTTGTTCCAAACCAACAGTGGCTAATGTAAAATAGCGGAATGGATGCCCTTTTTTTACTAGAGATTTTTGTAGTTCGTCCTTGGCTTCGTCCAAAAATTGTTGCGTCATTTAAAATATATTTATTTAAAATTAAAAAAAAATACTATTAAAGGTAGGGTAAATCCAAGTTCTGTTGTTTTATAATTAAAATGCTGTGAAAAGGATTTTAAATTATTTCTAAAGAATAATTTGTTTTTGGTTGGTTTTTGATTTTGAAGAAAAAGCTTGGGGTGGTTCCCAAGCTTTTTATGTTTCTAGTAATACCCTTTGTAAGTTTGGTACAAATGCTACGTCTAATAAACTGATTAGAAATTGCTATGAAGGAGAATTTTAGATTCAAATTCACAAAAATGTTTAGTTGGTTGTTTAAGAAAGCCGGGCAGAAAGCTCGGCTTTCGTTGTCTTTAAAATACTTTTTTTGAAAATAATTGGCTGCTTGATTCGGTTTAGAATACCGTGAATACTTTAGTAGAAAAGCCACCTTTTACAATTCTAATTTTATATAAAAAGTAATTTGTAGGAATACGCTTAATTAATTGATAACTAGTTTTTTACTTATATTTAAGTATATTAAAACTTTAATTTATTTTACCTTGTAATCTAAACGCATGGTAATAGAAGCAGTTTTGTTTTTTGACGATGTATTAAAAGAACCACCCCAAGAATAGTCTTCTCCAGAGTTTTGTCCTGTGATTTGGAATACTCCCATTTTGGCAGAAATAAGATCACCCAATTTGCTCCCAGAGTTTTCTGCAATTTTTTCCGCTCTAAGCCTGGCATCTTCCGTAGCCTTGGAAATCATCTTAATCTTTAAATCTGCCAGTTTGGTATAATAATACCTAGGAGGATTGGAATTAAACTGTACGCCTTTGTTCAATAGTTCTGTAATTTCTCTAGCCACGCCTTCTATAATTGTAACATTTTGGGACTCTATCTTTACCGATTGGGTAAGCTGATAGCCCCTGAAAGTACTTCCTACGAAATTCCCATTTTCATATTTGTTGTCACGTTGCTCATTGGTCTGTACACTATTGAAAATGATATTCCCTTCGGCAATACCTTTGGAGGTCAAATAGGAGCGAACAATATCTTTATCGCTATTTAATTGTTCAAAAGCGTTTTTTAGATTACCACTGTTCGTAGAAAATTGCCCTTCCCAAACAATAAGGTCGGATGTGAAGTTTTCATTTCCCAAGCCCGTTACGGATATAATCTGTGGGGGATTTGCTCTGTTCACATAGGCGTTGCTTAAAAAATAGGCCGCAATTACGATTGCTGCTCCAAAAATTATCGCTGATATGTGTTTCATAGATTTAAAATTAATTTTATTACTATAAATATACTTAAAACATACTTTATCAAAACACTCAAATTCCTATTTTTGCGCATGGAAAATAATGTACTCATTTTAGATTTCGGTTCTCAGTATACACAACTCATTGCCAGACGGGTGCGTGAACTCAATATTTTCTGTGAAATAAAGCCGTACAATAAAGTTCCTAAGGACTTGGATAGCTATAAGGCAGTGATTCTATCTGGCTCGCCATTTTCGGTACGGGCTTCAGATGCCCCTCACCCCGATCTTTCAGGAATTAAGGGCAAAAAACCACTATTAGGTGTTTGTTACGGTGCGCAATATTTGGCACATTTTAACGGCGGCAGCGTTGAGAAGTCGAATACGCGCGAGTATGGTAGAGCCAATCTTTCTACAGTGGAATCTAGTCATCCTTTTTTTAACGGAATTAGTACAGGTAGCCAAGTATGGATGAGCCATGCAGATACGATAAAACAACTTCCAGAGAGTGCTATATTGCTAGCCAGCACCCACGATGTTCAAAATGCGGCATTTAAGTTCGACGGAGAAGAAACGTACGGAATACAATTTCACCCTGAGGTTTACCATTCTTCGGATGGAAAGCAATTACTGGAAAATTTCTTGGTGCATATTGCTGGAGTTGCCCAAACATGGACTCCAGATGCCTTTGTTGATTCTACGGTAGCGGGTTTAAAAGAAAAAATAGGAAAAGATAAAGTTATACTAGGCTTGTCTGGTGGTGTAGATTCTACCGTTGCGGCGGTTCTCTTACACAAGGCCATTGGTAAGCACCTTCACTGCATCTTCGTAAACAATGGACTTTTACGAAAGAATGAGTTTCAGGATGTATTGAAACAGTATGAAGGTATGGGTCTAAACGTTAAAGGCGTGGATGCTTCGGCACGTTTTTTGGATGCTCTAGCAGGGGAAAGTGATCCGGAGACTAAACGAAAGATTATTGGACGTGTCTTTATAGAGGTGTTTGACGATGAGTCGCATCTAGTAGAGGATGCCAAATGGTTGGCACAGGGCACAATTTACCCAGATGTTATAGAATCGGTTTCAGGTACCGGTGGACCTTCGGCAACCATTAAGAGTCATCATAATGTTGGTGGACTTCCAGATTTTATGAAGTTAAAGGTAGTAGAGCCCTTGAAAATGTTGTTTAAGGACGAAGTAAGAAGGGTAGGTAAGAGTATGGATGTAGGTGATGAGCGGCTTGGTCGCCATCCTTTTCCAGGGCCTGGTTTGGCCATTCGTATATTGGGTGATATTACCTTGGAAAAAGTCGCTATTTTACAGGAAGTGGACCATATTTTTATACAAGGATTACGGGATTGGGGACTTTATGACAAGGTTTGGCAGGCTGGTGCTATGCTTTTACCCGTAAATAGTGTAGGTGTCATGGGAGATGAACGAACCTACGAAAAATGTGTAGCTTTACGAGCTGTGGAAAGTACGGATGGGATGACGGCGGATTGGGTAAATTTACCTTACGAGTTTTTACAAAAAACATCAAATGATATTATCAATAAAGTCCCTGGAGTGAATCGTGTCGTATATGATATAAGTTCAAAACCACCGGCAACTATAGAATGGGAATAAAATGAAATACATTATCAAACAAGCATATACAATCTTTACCATTTGTTTTTTAATCTCCTGTACTGCATTAGGACAAAAATTCAACACACATCAGGTAAAACGTGGTGAAACTTTGGAAGGTGTCGCCAAAACCTATGGTGTATCACCAGAAACAATATTAAAGTATAATAAAGAACTACTACCTGGACAGCCATTGCGACCCAATACTATTTTGGTAGTTCCTGAAAGTAAAGAAACTTCCCTACCTAATAGTTCAGTATCCAATGTTGATACACTGGTTCAATTAGACTCGCTAAATGACAGAGAACCCATAGGTTTTGGTTCCCATAGAGTAAGGAAAAGAGAAACTATTTTTAGTATTACTAGAAAGTATGAAATCTCGGAGGAAGAGCTAAAGAAATACAACAAACAACTGTACGCTACAGCGCTTCAAAAAAAGATGGAGTTACGTATCCCTAAATACGAGGAGCCACAGCATACAGAGAAAGGGCTGGATGGGGATGCCTACGAAATCTATACGGTAGCTCCTAAAGAAACACGTTGGAGTATTGCTCATAAGTATGGGATTACCATAGATAGTATGTTGGTATTAAATCCGACACTTTCTCAAAACACAAACTATTTGGGAGAGGGGTATGAGCTATTGTTGCCAAAAATTGCCGGAAGTACGGTAGATGAGCAAAAAACGCAACTTTACATTTCGTACACTGTTCCTGCCAAAATGAATTTTTATAGATTGGAGCAAGAATCTGGTATAAAATCAGATGAAATAGTACGTTTAAATCCAGAGATTACTGAACGGGGAGGCCTTAAAGAAGGTATGGTGATACGAATTCCTGAAACCACATTAGATGCTGGTGATATTAGTACTGAAAACTATATTTTCTATGAAGTGAAACCTAAACAGAACGAGTTTAGGCTGACCCGAAAATTTGGAATGGCTTGGGCAGATCTCGTTCAATTAAATCCCGAATTAAAAGACGGACTTAAAGCGGGTATGGTATTAAAGCTTCCAAAAGATCAAGTGGGGGACTTTGAAGTTAGAAATGCACTTATTTTGGATAAGGTAAATCTTTTAGATAGTGTTAATATCGCCGTACGACCCAAAATAATGTTTATGCTTCCTTTTAGGTTGGATAAATTGGATTTAAAAGATAAAGAAGCTGTTGCATGGACCATTGAAAATAGAAATAGCCTAAAATATAGCTTAGGACTTTATTCCGGAGCTCTCGTAGCTTTAGATTCTATAGCATCTTTAGGTGTCTCGATAGACGTTAAGACTTTTGATAATCAATTAAGTATTAATAAAACGAAAGAGATTCTACTAAGAGAACGGCTTTCTGAGTATAGCGTGATTTTTGGCCCTTTGGATGAAATGTCCCTAAAGGAAGTCGCAGTCCAGGCAGCCAACTACAATGTTCCCGTAGTGGCTCCGGTGAAGGCAAAAAGTGATATTAGTCTAAATAATGTATTTTTCTCTTCTACCGAGGATGATTTGCTAAGAAAGCACATGATTGATTTTGTAAAAAAGAAGTATACCGATGAAAATATAATCATCATAGCCGATGAAAAAAGTAAGCTTTCTCAGCAAATGCTATTGGAAAATTTTCCCGAAGCTAAAGTTGTGCAAGTAAAAGAAGAAGAAAAGAACATTGGGGTAAATCGTGAAAAGCTTGGAGCCCTCTTTGCAGAAGATAAAGAGAATTGGGTTTTTGTGGAATCTGAAAACTTTAAGTTGATATCCAGTGTCGTTTCTATTTTGAACGCATTTAATAACTCTTTGCTAGATACGGAGAATAGTGCGGAAAAGTTAAGGGTACGTATGTTCACTACCGACCACAATAACGAATTTGAGAATGACGTAATTTCTAGCACGCATTTATCCAACCTTAATTTTACGTATCCGTCGGTACATAGAGAAGTTTTAAATAATTCCTTTGTGGCGCGTTATAAGAAAAAATTTGGGGAGGAGCCAGACAGGTATGCTGTTCGTGGTTTTGATGTTACGTATGATATCCTATTAAAATTGGCATATAAAAACGACCTTATGGATGTTGCCAAATTTATTGGAACAACCGAGTACAATGGCAATAAGTTCGATTACCTCAAAGACGCAACTTCAGGTTATTTTAACCAAGCATCTTATATTATAGCCTATGATGATATGAGACTCAAACAATTGGAATAGTATGACTGCTAAAGTTACTTATAACGGAGAATTAAGGACTTCATGTGTTCATGTGAAATCGGGCGACTCTTTTGTTACCGATGCACCTACGGATAATAATGGTCTTGGTAAGGCCTTTTCACCAACGGATACTGTAGCAACGGGTCTGGCAAGTTGTATGCTTACCATGATGGGGATTAAGGCCAGAGGGTTAGATGTTGATCTCAGTAATTCTACAGCGGATGTTACAAAACATATGGCTTCTGCACCAAGAAGAATTTCTAAAATAGAAGTGGTATTGACCTTACCTTCTGATGTTTCTGAAAAAGATAGGAAAATATTAGTCCATACGGCCAATACCTGCCCTGTGCATTACAGTTTGCATCCTGATATAGAAAAGGAAATTTCGTTTTATTGGACGCTCTAAAATACTATATCGTTCTATGTTTTATGCTTTGCTTTATACAGCTTAGCGCACAAGAAGAACAACCTTGGAATGTAAATAGGTCCTTGTCTTGGTCTGATTTTAGAGGGCCTATAGATCAAGACTCTAACGCAGCAGCCACAACGGCTAGTGGGATAAGCTATAGTTTTTCCACATATTCTCAAAAAGGTGAAATGAAAGTGGATTATAACGTGCAAGCTTTTTTTTATCCTACGAAGTCTTGGTACAAACCAGATCTTTGTACCGATGTAACCTTATCACATGAACAGTTGCATTTTGATATTTCTGAACTATTTGCCCGTAAAATGAATAGGGAAATGGCGGTAACAGCATTTACCAAAAGCGTAAAGGCTGAAGTAAAATCAATTTATAGGAAAACCCTTAGAGAGTTGAACAGTTTTCAAAATATATACGATACCGAAACTAATTTTTCTAGAAATTTAGCTGCGCAACAGGAATGGATTTTAAAGATAGAAAAGGCCTTAAATGACTAATAATTAATGCCTTACATGCATTTTTGTAAAAGAGCTATTTTCAATTTAAACTTGTCATTTTAACTATCCGCAACCCTTTTAAACTAGTCAATAGCAATATTCCAAACATCGCAAATAGTGACGCCTTGTTTTGGTGCATCGATCTTGTCTTCCCAAGTCGATAGCTCTAATATCCAGTTCATCTGGATTTTTTAGAAAATTATCTAAAGAAATGATTTTGTAACACCAATAACATGCGCTATGTTTTATATTGTGCTTTAGTTTTATTTCGTTGTCTTTATGTTGTTCGCTAGCATTTATACTACTGTTGGTTAGCATGGCAACAGATGCGGCTGCAGAAGCACTTATAAATTTACGTCTTTGTATATTATTTTTTTAAAGCGTTTCTAAATATTTTTTTTTAGATTTAAAAAATGGAATTGAAACCGGATAAGCGTCATTTGATAGAGTTAGCACATTATAGAATGCCGTTTGGTAAGCATAAAGGGTGGTATCTGATTGATTTGCCTGAGTCTTATCTCATTTGGTTTAGGCAAAAAGGATTTCCTGAAGGTAAACTAGGAGGTTTGTTGCATTCCGTATTAGAAATTAAAATAAATGAGTTAGAATCTATGGTTAAGAGAATTCAAAAAGATTTTCCTAAGGAAACCCATTAAGTTCTAAAGTCAATCAGTAACTTTGTGTCCCGTAACACAGAAAACCAAACATGTCACAAACCAAATACATCTTCGTTACGGGAGGAGTTACTTCATCTCTTGGAAAGGGAATCATTGCAGCCTCTTTAGCAAAATTATTGCAGGCTCGCGGATACCGAACTACAATTCAAAAATTAGACCCCTACATCAACGTAGATCCTGGTACACTAAATCCATATGAACATGGAGAATGTTATGTGACCGATGACGGCGCTGAAACAGATTTGGATCTTGGTCATTACGAGCGTTTTCTTAATGTAAAGACCTCTCAAGCTAATAATGTAACTACCGGGAGAATTTATCAAAGTGTTATAGATAAGGAACGAAGGGGTGAGTTTCTTGGTAAAACGGTGCAGGTAGTACCTCATATTACAAATGAGATAAAGGAACGCGTACAGCTTTTGGGTAACAGTGGTGATTATGACATTGTCATTACCGAGATTGGTGGTACTGTTGGTGATATAGAATCCCTTCCTTATATAGAAGCTGTTAGGCAGATGTTATGGGAAATGGGGGATAATAATGCTATCGTAATACACCTTACATTAGTTCCTTATCTATCAGCTGCGGGTGAATTAAAGACGAAGCCTACCCAGCATTCCGTTAAGACTTTGATGGAAAGTGGTATAAAAGCAGATATCTTGGTTTGTAGGACGGAACACGAAATTTCAGATGAGATTAAGGATAAACTAGCACTTTTTTGTAATGTAAGAA
>CAZDOW010000054.1:0-22836 GCA_964507115.1 uncultured Maribacter sp. | reverse complement strand
GCAATACTTTGTACCACTTCTTTTTTGGCTGCCTTTTTAGAGCCATCAAATCCCTCTACACCACCTACCGTTGTATATTTCATTACATATCTTTTACCTGGATTTATTAATTGATAGGCAAACTGGCACATAACAGCAGCTTCATGAAAACCAGACAGTATCAATTTCAACTTTCCTTCATAGGTATTTACATCACCGATGGCAAATACCCCAGGAATATTTGTTTGATAGTCTTTTGCATTATTTACCTTGATAGCATTTTTTTCTATCTCCAGTCCCCAATTTCCTATAGGTCCAAGTTTTGGTGAAAGCCCGAATAGTGGAATTAAGTTATCTACTTCCAAATAGGTTTCTCCCTTTTCAGTATTGTTATGTTTGATGACTACAGCTTCTAATTTTTCGTCTCCGTAAAGCTTCTTCACTTCAGCCTCAGTAAATAATTTGATTTTACCAAGTTTAGCTAATTCTGATGCTTTTTCAACGGAATCTAATGCTCCTCGAAATTCTTTTCTGCGATGTACTAAGGAAACTTCAGACGCAACATCAGTCAAAAAAATTGCCCAATCTAAAGCGGAATCCCCACCACCCGAGATGACTACTTTTTTATCCCGGTATACTTCTGGGTCTTTTACAATATATGCAACTCCTTTATCTTCAAATTCAGCTATATTTTCAATAGGTGGTTTGCGCGGTTCAAAAGAACCTAAGCCTCCAGCAATGACTATAACAGGAGCCTGATGTTGTGTTCCTTTATTTGTAGTTACTATATACGAACCATCTTCTTGCTTATCCAATGTTTCTGCCCGTTCCCCAAACGTAAACCCTGGTTCAAAGGGTTTTATTTGCTCCAATAAATTACGTACCAAATCACCAGCAAGAATTTCTGGAAATGCAGGAATATCATAAATGGGTTTTTTAGGGTAAATTTCCGAACATTGCCCTCCAGCTTGCGGTAGTGCATCAATTAAATGACATTTTAATTTTAACAATCCTGCTTCAAACACGGTGAATAATCCTGTTGGGCCCGCTCCTATTATTAGTATATCAGTTGTAATCATTTCTAATTAATTTAATATCATTCCCGCCTTCGTGAGAATCTTTTCTTATGTTTTGTTTCTTTTTCTTAAGCTCTATGCTCATTAAACCTGGCTTACTTCCTCCATTGGGAGTTAGGGAGCGAGTTATTGTATTCATTTTATCTACTTTTTCTTCAAAATCACCCTTTAATGTTTTTCTGTAATCATTCAAATTTTGAACCATTTGACTAATATCTTCTGGTAATACTTCTTCAAAAAATTGACGTAATCGTTTTGCCGTAGTCGGAGATTTTCCGTTAGTTGAAATAGCTACTTTCACATTCCCTTTGGTTACAATTCCGCCCATATAAAAATCACAATACGGTGGGTTATCTGCCACATTTACTAGTTTATTCAGCTTTCTACAATCCTCGTATACTTGAACATTAACTTTTGGAACATCAGTGGTAGCAATAACCATATGTTTTCCTTTTAAATAAATATCTCTGTAAACATCAGTTATTAATTCCACATGATACTTAGCTGCCAATTTCAAAACATCTTCCCTAAACATAGTTGAAACTATGGTTACCTTAGCATCTGGGCTCGATTTGGTCAAAAAAGTGAGTTTTTCTTCAGCAACGTTGCCACCACCAACAATTAGTATGTGAAGGTTAGCCGTTTTTAAAAAAATAGGATACAGGTTGTTTCTTTCCATTAGACCAAAATATTTTCCTGTAGATGTTCCTTTTTTAAATCCAATAGTTGCTTTCTATGATTTACAACGGCACCAATAATAATAATTGCTGGATTTGAAAGCTTTTGCACTCTTACCTTAGATGCAATAGAGGCGACCGTCCCAATCCCTATTTTCTCTCTTTTTGTGGTACCATCTTGAATAACGGCTACAGGAGTTTCCGATTTACCCTCTGCGGCAAACAAAGCTATAATTTCCGCTAGTTTGGACATACCCATAAGAATAATTACTGTTGCGCTAGACTTTGCAGCGAGTGCAATGTCTTTTGATAAATTGTGATCTTTAGTTGTTCCTGTTATTACCCAAAAACTTTCTGACGAACCTCTTTTAGTAACGGGAATATGCTGATTTGCAGGAACTGAAAGTGACGAAGAAATACCTGGCACAACAGCAACATCAATACCATGTGCAGCAGCATATTGCATCTCTTCTGCTCCACGACCAAAAACAAATGGGTCCCCCCCTTTTAATCGGACTACATGACCATGGCTTTTAGCTCTGCTCACTATCAATTCATTTACCTGTTCTTGTTGATACACATAGCATCCCTTACGTTTGCCAACAAAAATCTTTTCTGCATTTTTAGCATAATCCAAAAGTTCCTTATTTACGAGGGCATCATACAACACAACATCAGAACTTTGCAAAGCATGTACTGCTTTTAAAGTGATGAGTTCTACATCTCCTGGACCAGCTCCAACAACGGTTAATTTTGCTTTTTTAAACATTTATCAGTTCTAATTTTCTAAACTTTTCGACCTGATTCAAATATGCCTTTGAATCTTCTAAATAGCTTTTCGCAAAGGCTTCTGTAGGTTCATTTTTATTCAATTGAAGAACTAATTTTTCAAAACCTCCCTCAATTTTGAATCTATCTGTTGCTACAAATTTCTCATCAAAATCTTTAATAATACTGGTATGCGTATTTACTTTTGTCTTTTCAGCCGTAAGCAAAGCCTTGGCAGAATTCACCATGGATGCATACGAATGGTAAATACTTGCAGCCCATTTTCCTTCTGCATATGTTTCGGTCGCCTTTTGTGTTTTTTCTTCACTTTCAAAAAGTAGTGTCGCTATTAAATCAATTACTACTCCTGCACATTCTCCGACTCCAATAGCCTTTTCATATCTTTCTTTAGCACCCCAATCAACAAAATCTTCTTGTGTAAGGTTTTCAATTGCCGTTAAGGGCTTTAAAAAATCATAGAAATAATGTTCTCCTTTTTTTTGGTAGTAATCGGCATATGAAAAACCATTTCCGTTGGCCTCAAAATCATCTAGAATTAATCGAAGGGCTTCCGGACCTCTCTTGCTTGGAACTTTTACAACCTTATCTGCAAAACGACCTTCTCCATTGCCAATATTTCCGCCGCCTAACAATACCTGAAGCGCTGGTGCAACTAATTTATCTTTGGTTCGTATACTCATACCTTGAAAGCCGATATTGGCCATATTATGCTGGCCGCAGGCATTCATGCATCCACTTATCTTAATTACCACATCAGAATTGCTGATGTATTGCGGGTATTCAGCCTTGATAAGG
Source organism: uncultured Maribacter sp. (assembly GCA_964507115.1). Classification (GTDB taxonomy): domain Bacteria; phylum Bacteroidota; class Bacteroidia; order Flavobacteriales; family Flavobacteriaceae; genus Maribacter. The sequence continues at coordinate 19,520 of CAZDOW010000054.1, read as the reverse complement.
CGTTCTAACTCTTCTGCGATTCCAGTACTACTCGAAATACCTAAATTACAAGTATCAGTGCCAGGACAAGCCGTAATATCCAAGGCTTTGTTATAACCAATTTCTACGAAGCCAAGTTTTTCAAGTTCCACATAGAAAAAAGGAAGTAGTTCTTCCCGAACGTACGGAATCAAAATATTTTGCCGAAGGGATAATCGGATTTCACCAGCGGCAAAATTTTGAACCAGATCCGCAAGTTGTCTTGCCTTGTCCGTATAAAAATCACCTAATAGCACTTTGATTCCGATAGCAACGAAACCACTTTGCTTTTGGGTAACCAGATTGGTTGCTTTCCACTTTTCAAAGGTCTTAATATCTTTAATTTCTACTGCTGGCGCTTTCGCTTTGGATACTTTTATTTTTGGATAAGCCAGTGCATCAATAGGAAATTTCTTATGTAGCACCGCCTTTTGTTCTTTTGCTAAAAGTGCTTTAAATCCATCTAATCCAACATCTTTCAGTAAGAATTTCATCCGTGCTTTGGCCCTGCTTTTTCGTTCACCATATCTATCAAAAACCCGAATAACACCATCCATTAAGGGAATAATCTTATCTGATGGTAAAAATTCAAAAAGTACGTCTGCATGTCGCGGTTGCGAACCCAAGCCACCACCTAACATTACTTTAAAACCTTTTAGACCGTTTTCTACTTTGGCAATAAAACCTAAATCGTGCATGTAAGAAAGCCCGGTATCGACATCACTGGCAGAAAAAGACACCTTGAATTTTCTTCCCATCTCCTGACTGATGGGGTTTCTAAGAAAGTATAAAAACAAAGCATCGGCATACGGAGATACATCAAAAGGTTCATCTACATCTATCCCTGCCGTTTCGCTAGCTGTTACGTTACGCACGGTATTACCGCAAGCTTCTCGGAGCGTAACCTCATCCCTTTCCAGTTCCGCCCAGAGTTCTGGAGTTCGGTTCAACTCTACATAGTGAATCTGAATATCTTGACGTGTAGTGATGTGTAAGCGACCTGTTGAATATTCATCAGACACATCACAAATACGCTTTAACTGCTTAAAAGTAACTTTTCCGTAGGGCAGTTTAATCCGTATCATCTGAACGCCTTGTTGTCGCTGACCATATATGCCACGGGCTAAACGGAGGCTTCGGAATTTTTCCTCATCCAATTTTCCTTTTTGGAATTCATGAATTTTACGTTCCAATTCTAGAATATCCTTGGCTACAACTGGATTCTCTATTTCTGTTCTAAAACTTTGCATCTCTCTATAAATTAAGACGTTCGTACTACACAAAATATATTACTATAACTTTCCTATAGACTTACTAGGATAATAATAAATAAACTCTGTTTACCAAAGAGTTTGTGCTAATTTCTATTAGTTTATAAACCCTGCTCCTACCGTACTATTCGTTTGGGTATCTATTAAAATAAAGGAACCATTGGTCCTATGATCTTTGAATTTATCATAGAAAATAGGCTTGTTTAATCTAAAACTTACTTGAGCAATATCATTCATCCCCAAGACCTCCACCGCTGCATCTACTCCGGAATAATCAGGTGCAATTTTATGCTGTACAGCATCTACTTTGGCCAAGACCTTGTTTACTCCATGTTGAACAATGTACTTATTCCCAGCCACTAGTTTTTGAGAATCCATCCACGAAATAGTAGCTGTAAATTGTTTTTCTACAGTAGGTAAATCATCAACCTTAACCAACATATCTCCCCTACTCAGGTTAATTTCGTCCTCCAACGTAATGGTCACCGAAGACCTTCTTGAAGCTGTTTGACATTCCTCGTTATAAAAATAAATTGCCTTGATTTTGGATTTTGTTTGCGACGGTAAGGCAACTACCTCATCTCCTACACTTAATTCCCCCCCATAAACTTTTCCTGCAAATCCCCTAAAATCATGATGTTCATCAGTTTTTGGGCGAATTACATATTGTACTGGAAATCTTGGTCTACCTGCATTGTAAACATCTTTTCTATCCAAAACCTCAAAATGTTCTAATAAGGTCTGACCTTTATACCAAGGTGTTTTATCCGACTTGTTTACTACATTATCTCCCTTTAATGCGCTAACAGGTATAAAGGTGATTTTTTGCTCCTTATAATCACGCTTAACCATCAGTTGTTCAAAATCTGCCTTTATTGCATTATAGGTTTCTTCTGAATAGTCCACTAAATCCATTTTATTAATGGCTACTACCACATCTTTAATACGTAGTAGATTATTGATGAAAAAATGACGGTTGGTCTGCTCAATAACTCCCTTTCTGGCATCTATTAAGATAATAGCGGCTTGCGAAGTAGAGGCTCCCGTAACCATATTCCGTGTGTACTCTACATGACCTGGTGTATCTGCAATAATATAGCTCTTCTTTTGGGTAGAAAAGTATATATGCGCTACGTCTATTGTAATTCCCTGTTCTCGCTCAGCTACCAAGCCGTCTGTAGCCAAAGAGAAATCCAAATAATCATATCCCTTTTGCTTGCTCGTTTTTTCAATGGCTTCTAACTTGTCGGTAGTCAATGATTTGGTATCATACAAAATCCTTCCAATCAAGGTGCTTTTACCATCATCTACACTACCTGCCGTTGCTATTTTTAGTACATCCAATTTCCTTGTTCTTTATTGGTTTATATTTATCGCTTAGTCTTGTTTCGTTTTTTTGTCAACGAACAACCGAAACTGTCAACCAGATTAAAAATATCCCTGTTGTTTTCTTTTTTCCATAGCGGCTTCAGAACGTTTATCATCTATTCGCGCACCTCTCTCGGAAATGGTGGAATCCCTGATTTCCTGCACCACTGCTGTTATATCCATTGCCTTTGAAAAAACTGCTGCCGTGCAGCTCATATCACCTACTGTTCTAAACCGAACCATTTTCTCCAGCACTTCCTCATCTTCTTCTTGATACACAAAATCTGAATGCGACCATATTAATCCGTCACGTAAAAAAATCTTTCTTTTATGGGCAAAGTAGATAGATGGAATCTCAATTCCTTCTTCTTTAATATAGGACCACACATCTAATTCTGTCCAATTTGAAATTGGAAAAACACGCACATTTTGACCTAATTCTATTTGCCCGTTTAACATATCGAATAACTCTGGACGTTGGTTACGTTCATCCCATTGTCCAAAATCATCCCGTACCGAGAAAATTCGCTCCTTAGCTCTCGCCTTTTCCTCATCCCTGCGGGCTCCTCCAATACAGGCATCGAACTTAAATTCTTCGATGGCATCTAATAGTGTCGTTGTCTGCAATGCGTTTCGACTTGAATACTTGCCAGATTCTTCTTTTACTTTTCCTTGATCTATGGAATCCTGAACATTTCTTACGATTAATTCCAAACCCAATTCGGAAACCAACCTATCGCGAAATTCTATAGTTTCAGGAAAGTTATGTCCTGTGTCAATATGCATTAAAGGAAACGGAATTTTGGAAGGCCAAAAAGCTTTCTGCGCTAACCGAACCAGGGTTATCGAATCCTTTCCGCCTGAAAATAGAAGGACCGGTTTTTCAAATTGTGCTGCAACTTCTCGAAAAATATAAATGGCCTCATTCTCTAGTGCATTTATATGGGAAGTATCTTTTAAAAGAGCCACCTTACGCTCCAAGGTCATATCAAAATTCATATTGTTTTCCATAGTTATGATGTATTCTTAGTTTCCCATTATCAGTAGTAAGATTACTGTCAATTCGGGAGTGAAAAAAACCTATATTATTTACGTATGCAACCCACATTCTCTATTTTCCAAGACCTTCGTAGGATCAAAATAAGTATGTTCATTTGGCAACTGTTTCTCCTCTAAATACGCATCCAAATGTGTGTCGTTCCAATGATAAAAAGGGCTTACTTTTAAAACTCCATCTTTACTTAAACTTAGAATATCTAATGAATCTCTATGTGTTGTCTGCCCTTTCCTAAGGTTTGTAAACCAGATATCTGGACGGTGCACAGCCATAGCTCGCCTAAAAGGCTCCAATTTTACTTGCTCCGTAAATAAAACGTGTTTTATATCATCAATTTGTGGAATACCTAGCACCGAATCTCTGTGTGCCGTAGTCTGTTTAGGTACGTATAAATCAATATTCAATTCCAACCGTTCAATCAGCTCCTCCGCATGTTTATAGGTATTAGATGTGTTATAGCCCGTATCGCACCAAATTACCGGAATACTATTTCTGACTTGTGAAACTGCATATAAAATGGCAACCTCATAAGGTCTAAAATTAGTGGTAACGACCGCTTTCAAACCATACTCAATAGCCCAGGAGATAATCTCCTCTGGTGGAATTCCTTTGAACTGTACGTTCAGTTTTCTAATTTCCTCTTGTGTAAAAGCCATAATATATTCTTATTTTCCCCAAACAATACTATTCCACAAACGTTCATGGAAAAAGTATAAAAACATCTTTGTAACAAAATCTATGGAAGCAATGGACGCTGCTAACGCTACTTTCCCCGTAAGTAGATAAGAAATCAACAAGGTATCCAAGGTCCCAATGACACGCCAACTTATAGCTTTAGCCACACTTCTAATAGGACGCTCGGATTTCTTATCCGTCTCATACTTCCTTTTGGTATTTTCTCTGTCAAGAATTAACTGATCTACAATCATACTTTTATACAACTATTAATATCCTACTAAACTAATAGGATAACAAAAGTAAAATTAATAATCAATTCTGACTCATAAATTCTTAATAATTTATAATTAACCTATAGATTTAATAGATTAATCACAAATCTCAAAGAATATGTATGGAATAAAAACAATAATTAAAGGGGTTTGGATTCTATAGGATGCTAAAAAACTACTTTACAATATCCGCCAAGGTAGTATTACGGTAAACAGATAAGTTTGCATCACGAACCATGAGCATAAGTTTGTGCACAGAACATGACCCTTCATCGGGACAATCATCACACTTTTCATAAAAATTAAGGCTAACACAGGGCACCATAGAAATAGGACCTTCTAAGACCCGCATAACATCGGTCATTAAAATTTCATTCGTGTTTTTGATGAGGTAGTAGCCACCTCCTTTTCCTTTTTTAGAACCCAAAAAACCTGTCTTTCTAAGCGATAGTAAAATACTTTCTAGAAATTTTTGGGATATGTTCTCCTCCTCGGCAATTTCAGCAATTTGTACGGGCTTACTATCTTTCTGTGAACCAAGGTAAGCCAATGCCTTAAGACCGTATTTTGTTTTTTTAGAGAGCATGGACCGAAGATAGGGAAAATTAGGAAAGTACACTCTGCTTACCAAGTACCAAACATATATTCTACAGGATGCATTTACTCATAGAAAAACAACCCCTAAATATGTTTTGGCACCCTCCCAACGGCATAAAATTTTCATCCCACGTCTGCGAGATAGATTTACTCTTTCGTAATAATCCCAATTTCCGCAAAAGACGCTTGTGGTTCATTGCCGCTGGTCTTCACGGCTTTTAATTTTATATACCTTGCCTTGCTGCCTGTAAAGCGAACTTCCTGTTCCAAACGACTGTTGACCACGTTGGCAAACTCCCCCTCGGCGGCCAAACGCCATTGCTTGCCTTCCGTACTTAGATAAAACGCATAGTCCGTAACGATACCTAAGGGGTACCGTTCCTGACTGGGCCAGTAGGTAAATCCGTTTACCGTATAACTATCTCCCAAATCGATTATAATTTCCTGTGGGTTTGCTATTTTATTATCCGTAGCCCAAAACGTTTGAGGGTCCTCATCCATCGCCTTTTCGACATCGTCCAGGTTTCCTGAACTTACGGCTATAACCTTCCAATTTTTCTTTGGAATATCCATATGGCTGCTTACAGGTGCTGTTGCCATATCTATTTCACCATCGTAGGCAATAGCTCTTAAAGTGGTTGGTGTTTTGACTAAAAAAGGGGTCTCATATTTTAGGGACTCCTTGGTAGGTTCGCTACCATCTAGCGTATAATATACTGATACCGCTTTTTCTGGAACAAAAATACGCACCATTCCTTCCCTATTTCGCTTAATTATGGGTTGTACCAACAAATTAGGAGCACGGTACACTTCAAAAATAGAAATTAGCGGTGAAGCTTTGGCATCTTCAATTTTCAAACGGAGTGCCGTGGCCTTTATAGTATTAAAACGTAATATACGTTTGTAACCAATGGTTGTTTGGGTATCAATTTGCACCCATTCATTAGCAATTTTTGCCGCTAAAGAAAATCGTTTAACCCGTTGCCCTAAGGGAATATATTCCTTCAGTAGCACCCTATTTAAATCAACAGGCTCATCAAAAGTAATTGTTATCGATGCGGTGTTCACTCCATCATCGGTAGCCCAATATGTATTTGCATCCCCATCATTTGCGTTCTCTGCCCCATAGTTTTTATCGTTACCTCGCACATTGGTAGCGGATACGGGTAAGCCGCGGGCTAGCTCATTGGCAAAATCCGCATCTATTTGCTGTTTTAAACCCAGTAATTGTCGTTCATCATTTTCGTGTACTAAACCTCTGTCATCCACAGGAAGATTCAATAGGAAATTACCATTTCTACCTACCGATTCATAATACGTATTCACCAAACGGGACAACGATTTTACTTGATGGTCTTCTCCAGGATGATAGTACCATCCAGGCCGTATAGACGTATTAACCTCTGCCGGGAGCCAATGCGTACCATCTTCATGTCCCGAGCGCAACTCCACATATCTAGGCCATCCAGGATAGATTTCATCGCGTCGCATAATACTCCAATTGGTCTCATTAGCGAACCCTTCTTCCGTACCTACCCATCGGATATCTGGTCCACCGTCACTAAAAATTACGGCATTTGGTTGCAGTTCTCTAACGATTTGGGTCACCTTCTCCCATTCATAATAGGTTTTACTCTCTATTTTTCTGGTTTCATTGGCTCCCCCATAGTATCCAGAGCCACCATTGGCCCCATCAAACCAAACTTCAAATACTTCTCCGTAGTTTGTTAAAAGCTCCCGTAATTGTTCATGAAAATCAGAAACATATTCCGGTGTTCCGTAATTAGCTGCATTCCGGTCCCAAGGTGATAAGTACACCCCAAATTTTAATCCAAACTCCTTACAGGCTTCCGATAACTCCTTAAGCACATCTCCATTGCCATTTTTCCATGGCGAATGTTTTACAGAGTGTTCCGTTGTTTTTGTAGGCCACAGACAAAACCCATCGTGATGTTTTGCTGTAATAATTACACCTTTCATACCAGCATCCTTAATCACTTTCGCCCATTGGCGCACATCCATTTCAGTAGGGTTAAACTGCGCCGGACTTTCACCGCCCGTGCCCCATTCCATATTAGTAAAGGTGTTCATATTAAAGTGAATAAAGGCATAATAACCTAATTCCTGCCATGCCAATTGTCGCTCTGAAGGAAGTGGTTCGAGAGATTTTGGTGGAGCAACCTTAGAACACGACATACTGAAAAATAATAGGATAGAAAATGATAGGAGTTTGAGAGAAGAGTTCATGCAGATATGTAAGAGTTTAATTTTAAAAATATTTCTATAACGCCAAAAGGGCTTCCATTTGATGCCATTTCTTGCCGTTTAATTGGAGTGGTGCATTCTGTTGCGGTATACCTGGGGTACTTCGCCCGTTTTTAATATACAAAACCATTAGTTCAGTAAGTTCTTTTACTATATCAGGATGAATCGCTATCAAATTTTCACTTTCAGAAGGGTCTGCCTTTAAATCATACAATTGAAATTTAGGCAAACCACTTACATCATCCTTGCCTGGTATGGGATAACTCCATCCGCCGGAGCCTGAAGCAAAAATGAGTTTATAGTTTCCTTTTCTTAGCGCAAAACTACCGTTTATGGAATGGTGCACTGTAGCTTCGCGGGTATATGACGTCGTTTCTTTGGAATCAAATAATGGGAGTAAGGAAAAACTATCCTCGGCTTCGTTCACCTTTAACGGCGTCTTGACCAAATCGGCGCAAGTGGCCACTAGGTCTGTTAATGAAATAGTGGCATTGGAAATACTATTAGGTGCAATCTGCGCAGGCCATTTCACAATGAAAGGAACACGGTGTCCCCCTTCATAAATATCTGCTTTATGACCCCGAAACCTTGCACTGGGGTTATGCCCATTTTTAGCCAAAATCTCAAAATTGGCCTGTGGAGAACATCCGTTGTCGCTGGTAAAGACAATCATAGTATTTTCTGTGATTCCTTGTGCTTCTACTGTTTTTATCAATTGGCCAACGTAATCATCTAACATCATCATAAAATCTGCATACGGATTTATACCACTTTTTCCCTGCCATTCCAATGTTGGAAGTATGGGTGTATGCGGAGATGGTAACGCCAGATACAAAAAGAAAGGGGCATCTTGGTTTGCCCTATCCTTTATATATTCCATGGACTTTCTAAAAAAATTAGGCGTAACATCTTCATGTATAAAATCGGTCGCGGTTGGACCCTTACGCCACCATGTATATTTCCCTTTATCTTCTGTTACTTCATTTACATCAGCAGTAATGCGCTTATTTTCAACGTATACATACGGAGCCATGTCTAGGGAACCAGAATGTCCATAGGCATAGTCAAAACCTAAATCATTGGGTGAATGTGTGATTTCTTTGGTGAAATCAAGGTTTTCAAAATCATCAGAATTCCATCCTTCGCCACCAAAACCTACCGAATCATTTACTGCCCAATCCCAACCCAAGTGCCACTTCCCTATAAATGCGGTTTGATAACCAGCGTTTTTTAACAGCGAGGCTACCGTAGTCCTGTCTTCTGGAATCAAGGCTTTTGATTTCCCAGTAAGCACCCCACTTTTCAGGGAACTACGCCAGCTATATCTTCCTGTCAGAATTCCATAACGGGTAGGGGTACATACCGCAGACGGGCTGTGGGCATCTGTAAAACGCATCCCTTTTTTTGCCAGTTGATCTATATATGGAGTTTTAATTTTTCCCGATGGGTTATAGCCGGATATATCACCATACCCTAAATCATCTGCCAGGATATAAATGATATTGGGTGCTTTTTGCTGAACAAGCTCCGCAACTTTTTCCTGCTCGCAAGAAATCAATACAAAAACCGTAAGAATAGATGAAATAAGAAAATAATATTGTTTTGGCATATCAACACTTATTAAAGTATGGTGTTAGCTAAAATAAGCATTTAGGCTCATTCTATTATTTGACCTTATGTTATTCTAAAAGTGACTACCCTAAATACATACAGCTACTATCTTATAGTCAGCAGCATATACCTAAAGATATCATCAATACGCTCCAAGCTTAAAATAATTTTTAAAACACACATTAATAGTAATACTATCTTATTATAATACTTTAACTATTATTTATGAATAGTAATAGTTTCGTTTAAAGAATTAGAATCTATTTTTGTCTGGAATTTAAAATTAAGTATCATGAGAAAAAAGATTATGACAATAGTAGGTTTGATTCTGTTTTCAAACGGCATAAAAGCCCAACAAGCAACGGAAGAAATCATTGAAATAGAAAAAAGTAGAATTCTTATTGAATCGGTATTATCGGCAGAAGAACAAGCGGCCTTAACGCCACTTGATGTTTTAAATAGCTTGGCTGCCGGAAACGAAAGATTTGTGGGTAACGATCTTACCGCTCGGGACCATTCCATGCAAATAAGAGAGAGTGCATCATCTCAATATCCAAAAGCAATAGTTCTTTCTTGTGTAGACAGTAGAGTTCCCGTTGAGGATGTTTTTGATAAAGGTATTGGCGATATCTTCGTAGCCCGTGTTGCCGGAAACTTCATAAACGACGATATTCTTGGGAGTATGGAATTTGCTACAAAAGTGGCTGGTGCTAAACTAATATTGGTTTTAGGTCACGAAAACTGTGGAGCCATACATGCTGCAATAGACGGTGCCAAACTGGGACATATCACCAAAATGTTAAAAAACATTCAACCTGCGGTTAAGATGTCAACGCAATCAGAAGGACTACGAACTTCTAAAAACAGATTATTGGTTCATGAGGTTAGTGAAAATAACGTGCGATTAGCCACTGAAAAAATCACCAAAGACAGTTCTATATTAAAAGCCATGCTAGAAAATGGTGAAATAGCTATTAAAGGCGCTGTATATGATATGGATACAGGAGTAGTGAATTTCCTATAACAATACACTTAATGACTAAACCCCTTCTGACAGCTATCGGAAGGGGTTTTTTACTTTTATTCTGCACCTCAGCAATCGAAACAAACGGTATTCTTTAATTTAACGCCTGTTCAATATCTCTTATGATATCATCAACATGCTCCAAGCCTACTGAAACTCGAACCATGCCATCAGTGATTCCTGTTTCCAATCTTTCTTCTTTAGATAATTTACTATGTGTAGTAGATGCAGGATGGGTTACAATACTCCTGGAATCGCCTAAATTTGCAGACAGTGATAGTAATTTTATTTTATTAAAAAATTGTTGACCTGCCGCTAATCCTCCTTTAATTTCAAAAGCGATGACACATCCCCCTGCCTTCATTTGTTTTTTGGCTATTTCATGTTTAGGATGTGATTTTAGAAAGGGATATTTTACCCAGTTTACCATTCTATGATCCTCTAAAAATTCTGCTGTTTTTAAAGCGTTCTCACAATGCCTATCTACACGTATCGCTAAGGTTTCTAAACTTTTGGAAAGTATCCAGGCATTAAAAGGGGATAACGCAGGACCTGTAATACGAGAAAATCGGTATACTTTATCAATCAAATCTGCCCTACCAACTGTAATTCCAGCCAACACCCTACCCTGACCGTCCATCAGTTTTGTGCCGGAGTGAATGACCAAGTCAGCCCCAAATTTTATCGGTTGCTGCAAATAAGGGGATGCGAAACAATTATCAATTACCAATATCAGATTATGCTTTTTTGCAATCTTGCCCAAAGCTTCCAAATCCAAAATATCCACACCGGGATTGGTTGGAGATTCGGCATAAATAAGTTTTGTATTAGGTTTAATTAACTTTTCTATACTATCCAAGGCATCAATCTTGAAATAGCTATGGGCTATATTCCACTTAGGGAAAAAATTATTTAACAACGAGTGCGTAGACCCAAAAATACTCCTAGCGGAAATCATGTGATCGCCACTTTCCAACAAGGACGCCAATGTTGAAAAAACAGCTGCCATCCCGCTTGCAAAAGCAAAACCGGCTTCGGCCCCTTCCATTTGGCATACTTTTTCTATAAACTCAGACGAGTTGGGATTAGAATACCGAGAGTAGATATTTCGTTCCTTTTCCTCCGCAAAAGAGGCCCGCATATCCTCCGCATCTTCGAAAACAAAACTAGAAGTCAAGTATAGCGGAACCGAATGTTCCAAATGTTCCGTTCGTTTTAACTGGGTTCGTATGGCGTTGGTTTCGAATTGCATAATTATGTTTTAAGTCATTCCCATTTGGGTAAGAATCTTTATACTATTTTCAGGATTTGTTATTATGGCTAGGGCTTTTGCTTCTGTCCTATTCCCTTCGCTCCAGGCTACCTACTTTCATTTGGGGATAGGAATCGCTACTATCTATTTCAACTTCGCTCGTATTATTTCGTATTTCTAAGCATGTATCACCCTTTTTCTGCGATACGTAATATATCCCCAAAAACACCTCTAGCAGTTACTGCAGCGCCGGCACCAGCTCCTTGAATAACCAACGGATGTTCACCATAAGATTCTGTGTAAATTTCAATAATGGAATCTGAACCTTTTACTTGACCTAATGCACTAGTCTTTGGAACAGAGACGAGTTTAACGTCTAGCACTCCCTTTTCTTTTTGCAAATCACCATGTAAATCACCCACAAAGCGCAGCACATGATTCGGTTTTTGGTTCTTCTTAATTTCGTTGAATTTATCGTCTAGCACATCTAGGTGCTTCATAAAGAAATCAGTATCTAAGATTTGTAGGCTTTCTGGAATAAGATTTTCGATGTTGATATTGGAAAACTCATTACTGAGGTCTAGTTCCCGAGCCAAAATCAATAGTTTACGTCCAACATCGTTTCCTGATAAATCCTCGCGAGGGTCAGGCTCCGTATATCCCCTTTGCATAGCATCTTTTAGAATAGCCGAAAAAGGTGCGTCCACTTCAGAAAAGGTATTGAATATGTAACTAAGAGATCCTGAGAAAACGCCGTTAATCCTTGTGATATTTTCTCCTGACAGGTGTAATAATTTTATTGTATCTATTAACGGAAGCCCAGCACCAACATTAGTTTCATACAAATATTGTTTTTGATGTTTCACCAATTCCTCGCGCAACAACTGATAATAATCAAAACCCAAGGTATTGGCAATCTTGTTGGAAGACACCATATCAAACCCGTTTTCGATGAAATCAAAATATTGGGCAACGAAATCCTGACTTGCGGTATTATCCACAGCAATCAAATTTTCCAAATGATGTGCAGTTGCGAAATCAAAAATATCCTTTTGGGTATATGCTACTCCGTTCGTATTAAGTTCAGACTTCCAATTTTTAGAGACACCATCAGCGCTTAAAACTACTTTTCTAGAATTTGCTATGGCAAACACTCGCAAATCTATCCCCTTTCTTTTAGCAATAGTTTTGGTAGATTGTAATATCTGATCAATCAAGGTACTCCCTACATTTCCATGACCAAAAATAGCTAGGTTGACTTTTTTACTGATACCAAATATTTGTCCGTGCATCACATTTAGCGCCTTGGTCAAATCCTGTTTTTTCACTACCAAACTCACATTCTTGCCAGATACCGTATTATTAAAAAGTAAGGGGGTAATCTGATTTTTTATTAGTGCATTATAAGGTTTATGAAACGTACTTAAATCCTGCCCTACGATAGAAATTACGGAAACATCATTTACCACTGTAATCATATTAATGTCTTTTGCTTGGAAATCTGTGGCGAATTCTTGCTCTAGGGCATACTTAGCACTTTGCACCTTGTTTCTTTTTACCACAAGACCAATCCCGCGTTCTGAAGATCCTTGAGAAATTATACTGACACTAATATTATTTACTTCCAAAGTCTTAAAGATTCGGGCGTCAATTCCTACTTTGCCCAAGAGCCCCCTTCCTTCCAAATTAATAAGAGATACATCCTCTATAACGGATAAACTTTTTATGCCCTCTTTGCTAGATTTGGCGCTTATTAGCGTCCCTTCGTTATCATTATTGTAGGTATTCAATATCCGTAAAGGAATATTCTTTTCAATAAGCGGAATAATGGTCTTGGCATGTAATATCGTTGCGCCAAAATTGGCAAGCTCATTGGCTTCTGCATAGGAAAGATTGGATAATCGCTTCGCTTCTTTTACATAATCCGGATTCGCGGTAAAAATACCGTCTACATGCGTATAATTCTGTAATTCTTTGGCATCTAAAAAGTTAGCCAATAATGCAGCGGAGTAATTACTACCGTTCCTGCCTAAAGTAGTAGTCTGACCTTCGGCTGTTGCTCCAATAAATCCAGTAATAACAGGTACCGTATCCGCAGGAAGCCCTTCCAACAAGGTGGTCAGTTTTTCCTTAGATTGTTGTTCCAATACTTTGGCGTTACCATAGCTAGCGTCCGTAGTTAAAAAGGAGCGAGAGTCTATAAAATAAGCTTTTACACCCTTTCCCACCAACAGTTTAGTAAGTAATTTTCCAGAGATAAGTTCCCCGTGGGCAAGCACCTCATCCTTTATCTTTGTGCTATAATCACCCAACAATGATACGCCCTCGTACAATTTAGCCAGTCCCTTTATTTCTTTGGATAAGTCAATATTAGCGTAGGTGTGTTGCTGGTATTTTTCAAAGACCTCAAAATCCAAAAAGTAGTCTTTGCCATTCGCTGCTTTTTCCAAAATAGCTTCCAACTGATCTGTAGCTTTTTCCCTAGCAGATACCACAACGGTAATTAATTCTCCCGCGTTCACCTTATCGCAAATCAGTTCTAGCACATGTTCAAGTCCCTCCCCATTACTCAAGGATTTTCCACCAAACTTCAACACCTTTGGTTTTCCAATTTTTCCGTTGGTATTAAAAACACTATCCAAGAGTTTTTCTAACTGCTCAAATTCTATCAAAAACGCATCATGGCCATGTAGAGATTGTATTTCCCCATAGGTTACATTGCTATTTGCTTGCGCTATCTGCTTAAAGGTATCCTTGTTTTCTTTTGCCGTAAAGAACAAATCGGAATCAACCCCTACAATATGAATATTGGTTTCACTGTTCTGTAAAGCGATAAACTTATCTTCTCCGTTTCGGGTAACGTCTATTGTTCTTAACAACTGGTTCATTAACTTATAGGCCGATAACTGAAACCGATCTTGTAATTTTTTCCCATGATGGGTTAACCAACTCTCTACATTAAAAACCTGAAGCTCTGCATTCGTGCTTCTTTTAAAACGCTCCTTGAAAGACTCCGGAGTTCGGTAGCATAACATGGCATGCATACGGGCATCGTGAACCGGTTGTTTGGAATTGACCAAAAACTGTTCCTGTATCTGGCAATTGGCAATCAACCAGTCGGTAGACTTCCAATCCGATGCTACCGGTATTAAATGCTCCGCTAAATCAGGGCGTAATACGGCAATTTCCCAAGCGATACCGCCACCTAAAGAACCCCCGATGATAGCGAATAACTTTTTGATGCCTAGTTTTTCTAGGCCCAATAAAAAAATCACCGCCATATCAACGGCTACAAAATCCTTATAGTTTTCTATAACAAATTTATCGTGTCCATTACCTGGAATATTAAAAGCTAAGATGGTGTATTTCTGAGTGTCAATACATTTTTTATCCCCTATCAATGTAGACCACCATCCTTCAGGTCCAGTGACATTTGAGTTCCCGGTTAACGCATGATTGACCATAACAATAGGAGCGGAATGTAACTCCATTCCAAAAACTTGATACGAAAGTTGAATATCCTGTATTACGCCACTTTTGGTGTGAAAATCTTTTATCTGTACTTGTTGTAGCATGGACATCTTTATAAGTATACTTATATGTTCAAAAACAGTCGAGACAAAAGTGTATCTCCACTGCATTCGATATAACAGTCATTAAAACGTTATACCAAAATGGCCTTATCCACTTTGGCAAAGGCGTTTTCCAAATCGGTCTTCAAATCTTCTATATCCTCCAGCCCTACGGACAAACGAATTAAGTCTTGACCAACTCCTGCAGCAGTTTGCTGTTCCTGGGTAAGTTGTTGATGCGTAGTACTTGCCGGGTGGATAATCAACGATTTTGTATCTCCAATATTAGCTAACAATGAGAATACTTCGGTGGCATCCGTAACCTGCTTAGCTGCTTCAAAACCTCCTTTAACACCAAATGTAACCAATCCACTTTGTCCCTTTGGCAAGTATTCTTGCGCTAAGTCATAGTACTTATTACTCTTTAATCCGGGGTAGTTTACCCAAGCAACCTCTTCCCTGCTTTCTAACCATGTGGCGAGTTCCAAAGCATTAGCACTATGTTGTTTTATCCGTACGGGCAATGTTTCTAAGCCTTGTATAATTTGGAAGGCGTTAAATGGGCTTAATGCGCCACCAAAATCTCGTAAACCTTCTAAAATCAATTTAAAGGTAAAAGCTGCTGCTCCCAAAGCTTCGCTATATACCAAACCATGATATCCAGCAGATGGTTCTGTGAATTCAGGAAATTTTCCATTGGTCCAGTCAAAGGTTCCAGCGTCGATAATAGCACCGCCTAAAGATGTTCCCTGTCCGCCAATATATTTTGTAAGAGAATGAATCACCAGATTAGCACCATGCTCAATAGGATTTAATAACCCGGGAGTTGCTACAGTATTATCCACTATAAATGGGACCTTAGCCGCTTTTGCTTGTTTTGAAATTGCCTTTAAATCCAACACATCCAATTTTGGATTTCCAAGAGATTCCACAAAGAAGGCTCTAGTGTTTTCTTGAACAGCATCCTTGAATTCTTCAGGGTCAGATGCATCAACAAAGGTAGTGGTGATGCCTAATCGTGGCAACGTAACATTTAATAAGTTGAAGGTGCCACCATACAGACTGCTAGAAGCAACAATGTGGTCTCCTGCTCTTAAAAGCGTTAGTAATCCAGTAGAAATAGCCGCTGTTCCTGATGCGAAAACCACCGCACCAACGCCACCTTCTACTGCCGCTAAACGGTCCTGTAAAATCTGGTTTGTGGGATTGTTTAAGCGGGTATAAATAAAGCCAAGCTCACCAAGGGAAAATAATTTTGCGGCATGGTCCGTATCGTTAAAAACATAAGAAGATGTTTGATAGATAGGTACCGCCCTTGTTCCTCCTGTTAATTTGGGATCGTGACCTGCGTGTAAAGCTTTTGTTGCTAATTTTCGAGTACTCATGATTTTGTTTTTTATGCATTCGTTCTTTTTTAGAATGCTGGTTTTTAAATTGATTTCTGCCTACGCGGAAATGAAAAAAATAATTTAAAAGCCAAACCCTAGCCAGCCGACGTTGCGGTTAGGTAAAATCAAAAAGTTATAAGAAAGTGAAAAAATTGCTTGGGCAATTTGTTACGGTTATCCTTCCCCAGTGTTAGGCCTAAGCCTCCAAAAAATCCTGAAACACGTTCAGGACGGGGTAGAATTTAGCACCTTCTTTGTATAGAACAAAGGGTTGCTAAGGCTTCAAAGGGTCTAATCCCTCCACCTTTCTTGATAACTATTCAATAAATGTTTGAACTTTGTAAAGCACAAATTAAAGGGAGAAACTTTTAAAAACCTAATGTTTTTAAAAAATTTCACAAAATCCTAGTATTTTGGTGGGGTAAATTCTGTTTGTACTATTTTACATCTTATTAATCTCCCATTATTACTGCGAAAACTCAACTATTAAACTTTTCAATTCAAATTTCAAGATAGCATGGCCTTTTCAAACCAAATATATTGGTCACTATTTATGTTCAGGTAGCGTGTATGAATCTCTACCATCTGTCAACCAATCAAGGGTAAGTTTAACGAATACATTTTCTTGATAATTATCTTTCTCAAAGAACAGACCAATAGCACCATCTGAAAGTACGCTCATGGAAGAATAAGCAGCTCCTTCATTATAAACTGTTTTTCCTTCTGACCAGCTTTCACCTTCATCATAACTTATCCGTACAGTTAGATTACTACGGTCATTTTGTGATTTTGCGTTCGAAAAAAGAAGTCTGTTTTTATCTGCCCCTGCTTTGATTGATGTATACCGAATAATACTGGCGTTGCATCCGGGATCAATTAACGATGTATCTGGCTTAGAGTTCCATGTTACACCCTTATCGGTTGAGGTATGTACATAGCGTGTTCCTGCTTTATTAACACGGCTATTAATCATCCAAGTACCGTTTGCTAGCTCAACTATCTTAGATTCATCAGCCGGGGTAATTGGAGTATCAATAAAATACCAACTGTCACCATGATCATCACTTCCAAAAAGGTGTAGGCCCTTTTCCAAATTCACGATGGTATGTAACAAGATTCCATTCGTAGTTTGTATTCCGCGACCAGCGGTAATGAATTTAAAGTCTTGATGCCATTCCGGTTTCGTAACCTGCGATGTTATGTTCACGGGAGCGCTCCATGTTTGTCCATTATTAAGGCTCTTTATTACGTTAAAGTAGTAGACTTCTTTCTCCTTGTCCAAATCCATATAATTGAAGAATAGGAAAATGGCACCTGTGGTTGTATCCACTATCATAGAAGGGTCAGAAGCCGATTTCCCATTTGGATAATCAACTACGGTTTCAATAGCTGACCATGTAATTCCATTGTCCGTACTGCGGCGAATGACAATATTGATATCCCTATTACTTCTTAAATCTGAACAGGATGGTACTCTTTCATCTATAGCCGCTATCAAATCTCCGTTTAAAGCGGTAACCATGGCTGGTATTCTGTAGCAGGCTACGTTAGTTTTCTGTTTGGCATCAAACAAATTGGCAAACTCCAGCATTTTATATTCCATTTGCACTTTTTCTACTTGAGCATAAACTCCAAATGCGATACTTAAAACTATACTGGTTAGGATTGGTTTCATTTTGTGGTTGTGATTCCTCATTTATCGTTAGTTATAGATTAGAGACTATGATACAACACCTATTTCCAAATCTACAGCTTTTGGTATCTACTTACGAGAGTTATGGCTACGGCACAAGAAAAAGAAATAAATACTCCTGAGAATAGCAAAATAGTATAGTGAAAATAAGATTTTGCACTAAAGTATATTTTTTATGACTTAAACCAAATGAAACAAAACCCAAAAGTAACAAGGACTATTATACCCACCGTGAAAATATAAAGCACATGGAGTACCTTAACCGCTACTTAAGTTTATCAATTATGCTCATCTTACCGAAAAAAAATAGTATTTACTATAACTCAAAAGCTTTTTTAACCTCAGCTACTTTATCTAGTTTCTCCCAAGTAAAAAGCTCTACTTGTTTTTCTACCTTGCCATTGTAAGGAGATTCAAAAACCTTGGTTACTGTTCTTGGGGTTTTTCCCATATGGCCATAAGCGGCCGTTTCCAAATAGATAGGATTTCTAAGTTTCAAGCGTTCTTCAATAGCAAAAGGTCGCATATCAAACAAAGCGGCTACTTTCTTTGCAATGGCGCCATCGCTTAACGGCACATTGCTGGTGCCATAGGTATCTACATAGATAGAGGTAGGCTTCACTACCCCAATGGCATAACTTACTTGTACCAATATTTCATCTGCTACGCCGGCGGCAACTAGATTTTTAGCAGCATGTCTCGCTGCATACGCTGCGCTGCGGTCTACCTTACTAGGGTCTTTTCCGCTAAAGGCACCCCCACCATGGGCTCCTTTTCCACCATAGGTATCTACAATGATTTTTCTGCCCGTAAGTCCAGTATCCCCATGTGGCCCGCCGATTACAAATTTCCCGGTTGGATTGATGTGGTACGTGATTTGATCATCAAAAAGCACTTGAATATTCTCGGGCAATTGGGCTTTTACCTTCGGAATTAAAATGGCTATGATGTCCGACTTTATTTTGGCTAACATTTTATCATCGTCCGCATCAAAGGCATCATGCTGTGTGGAGACGACAATGGTGTCAATTCGCTGTGGCACATTATCATCGGAATACTCAATCGTAACTTGTGCCTTGGCATCTGGCCTTAGATATGGAATTTCGGCTCCTTCTCTTCTTAAATCCGCCAAAACCTGTAAAATTTTATGTGAGATATCTAACGCTAAGGGCATGTAATTTTCGGTCTCCTTCGTGGCATAGCCGAACATCATCCCTTGATCACCAGCACCTTGCTCTTCCTTAGACCCTCTGTCTACGCCTTGATTAATTTCTTGTGATTGCTCATGTATTAAAGAAATAACCCCACAGGAATCACCGCTAAATTGGTATTCACCTTTGGTATAGCCTATTTTGTTGATTACTTCTCTAGCAATATTCTGCACATCCAAATACGTATCGCTCTTTACTTCCCCTGCCAATACCACCTGCCCTGTAGTTACTAAGGTTTCGCAA
>CAZDOW010000053.1:0-22846 GCA_964507115.1 uncultured Maribacter sp. | reverse complement strand
ACCAAATCCCTAAGTTCTCTTTTGGAAATCATACGTCCCATTGCAGGCATGGAAGAAATGGAATTTTCTCTTTTGGTGATACGTTTTATGGGAACCTCCATAGGCTCGGCCGCTGAGGTACGAAGTACTAGTTCATTATCATGCTCTTCTATAAGGACACCTTTTACGACCTGACCGTCTTTTAATGTAAGCGTCACTGAGCCATAACCTGGCGCCAATCTGGCACTTGGTTCAATAAGAGACTCTAAAATCTGTTCCCTTGTTAGGATATTAGCAATATTATCCAAAGCAGGACCAACTTCCCCGCCAGCTCCACCAACGGCATGGCATCGTACACATTGGGCCGTAGGGTTGTTATTAAATACTCCTCTACCGCTCCACCAATTACCACCATAGAGGGTTTCTTGGTAGGATTCCGATGTGTAACCTCCTTTTTTTAACTGATCTAGTTGTGCTATTAACGCATCATTTTCTGTTGCTTCTACGGCTTCCATTAAGTCTAGAATTACCCCTGGCGAGATATCTTTTTTACTTGCTTTTTGGATAAGACCAGACAGGATAGCTTCGCTTTTTTCTTCCGATAAATCTCCTAAAACGCTTAGCATACGTTGTTGTTCTTCAGTAGAACCTTTTTTGAAAATAGGGTTTACAATGGCAGGCAATCTTTCTTTGGGAAGATTAATCTGGGTTAATAAACCAACTGCGGCTGATCTAACTTCTGAACTAGAATCTTTCATACCTAAGGTCATGGCCTTCTCCATATCTGTAAACCCTAGGCTTCCCAAACTATTTAGCATGGCCATTCTAACTTTTGGGTCTTTGTTAGATTGAAAAATAGTAAATAATCTATTATTGTGCGTACTTAATTTTAATGCACTTAGTGTCTTGGATATCCCAATTAAAAGCTCAGACTGTTCTGATTCTAGAAATGTAGGTATGTCCTTTTCAAATTTTTGTTTTAACAGTGTAGGGTCTCTTTTAACGGTTCCACGGTACCTACCATCAACACGGTCCAAAACAGAGGGTTCGCTCCAAGTGCCGATGGTGGCCAATGCTTCACCACGTAATGTGCTAGAAACATTAGCACGTTTTGCAAAATTGATGAGCAATTCTAACTCTTTTTCCGTGCCCACGCGTAAAGCAGCATTGATAGCCCTTCTGAGCAACGGTTCTGAGGTAAAACGTTCATTGTTCATTGTTTCGGCCAATGCAGGTAGTCCTTTTTCTATAGACCAGTCGTCGTTTATAGCCCTTGCAACCTCGGTTACAATAAACTCGTCTTTATCAAAAAGGAATTTTGAAATATCCGGATGCTGTAATTTTCGTAATACTAATACTGCTGCCAATCTTAGACTTTTGTTTTCGTTGTCTACCAAGTTTAACATTGATTCAGCGTCACCAATCCTTGACAAGGCTAACACCACCGCATGTCTCAAATAAAGGTCTTTATCATTATTTGCGGCTATCATATCCAACAAAGGTTGTACCGCGCTTTTTTCGTTTAATCTACCAAGTGCTTGGGCAGCATAAAACTTTACCCTGTCATCTTCATTTGATAATAGTGACATCATTTTCTCCTCTACTCCGATATACCGAACATCTCCCAATACTTTTAGCGCCTGAGCAACGATTTCGGAATCTTGATCATTTAAAAGTTCAGTGAGCGGCTCCGCTTTTTCACTATTGTTATCCGCTATTTGACCAATACCCCAAATAGCATGTATGCGTGCAAACTGATTTTTTTCTTTCGTTAATACTTGCTTTAGAGCCCTATAGCCCCAAAAGGTTCTTTTTGCTAATTCAAATTGTGCTTTTTTGCGAATTCGCATATCGTCGTAGTGCAGAAGAGCTACCAAGTTGTCGTTGTCATCATCTTCATAATTGTGAAGCATCAATCTTTTAGTTTCCTTTCTTTTTTCGGCTAGGTCGTTTTCAGTAGCAGAAACATCAAGTTTCCATATTCGACCATAATTTTTAGTGTTCCATCCATTTATCCAATCGGCTAAATACAATGCACCATCGGGTCCAAATTCAATTCCTGTGGGCAGCACTCCGTTCAAAATACTACGATCGGTATCTAGTTCAAATGAAGCACCTTTAGATTTCAGGTCAAAGGCCCAGATATTGGAACGGCTGGGGTCTCCTGCGAACTCGACTAGAAAAAATTTGTTTTTCCATTTAGAGCCTAAAGCTGTTCCGGGATTGTAGACCATGCCCGTGGGACCGTTATGGAAATTTTGAATTGGGGGAATAATGTAGGCGGCTTGGCCTTCCCATCTTGGCTTGAATAGTTTTTCATCCATCCATACGTTATATCCATTGTTTCTCTCGTCTGTGTACTTTCCATATTGCCAGTTGGAACGCCATCCGGCATCGGAACCTTCTACGATATGCACCAGGCGTTCACTTTCACCCCTATGATCACCATCGTTGTCAGATGAGATAATATTTCCGTAAGCGTCGAAAACAAACTCATGTGTATTTCTAAGACCATGCGCAAAGACCTCAAAATTACTACCATCAGGATTACTTCGTACAATTACGCCCTGATTGGGATATTTGTGGTTTTTACCATCCTGATCTGTAAGATTCATTCCTATGTCACCAATGCCCCAATATATTTTACCATCTGGCCCTTCTATAGCCCCAGACATACCATGACCTCCAAATCCAATATGAACGGCAAATCCATGACCAATACTTGTTTTTTCGTCTAATACCAGGTCATTATTAGAATCCTGTAGTCGGTACATATCAGGTCCAATGCCAACGAATACATCATTATCACGCACCAAAAGGGCTCCTGCAACGTCATTGATTTCATCATTAAAATCGTTGAGGATCCGAGTAGAACTATCCGCAAGACCATCATTGTCCGTATCCTGTAACATCCATACTTCATCTTTTTCTACCGTCAGATCGTGCCAATCGTGGATGGAATCGTTATTGAGGTCTTTTAACCAATTATTCTCTTCGCTTTTTTCTGTAGCGAAGGTCTCACGCAAAAATGCACGCCGGTCTTCTACAGATTGAAAGGAAATTGAAGGTGTCATCCAATCTCGATGACCTCTGATATCAAATTCAGAATTTTTTTGTCGGTTCGTTCGTGTTACATAAATATTACCATGGATATCAATATCCATAGCAATAGGGTCAGGAGCCAAGGAGTCTGTAGCCCATAGACTAAGTTCAAGTCCGTCTGCTACTACAGCACTAAGGTTTTGCCTAATGGTCAATGCCCGTTCTTTAATTGTTGTAGCGTCTTCCTGAACTACTAGGGGAGTTTCTTTGGGTTTTTTGGGATTACAGGAAAAAAATGAAACTAGAATAGTAAGTGTGGCTAGGGAAATTAGTGAAATCTTTCTCATAAAGATCTAATCTTGATTTATGCTCCTAAAAATAGGTATAATCAAGGAATTTTTTTCTTGGATCAGTTACAAAGTCGTGGCATATTTTATTAACTAACATTTTACAACTTAATAGTATATTTGAACAAAATGAATCCGATGATGAAATATACCTCCTTTAATTTTTTAATGCCATTCATAGCTGTACTAACACTAAGCCTAGGAAGTGTTAATGCTCAACAGCCAGACCCGTTAGAAGGAACATGGAACTTGACTGTAGTTTACGAAGGAAAAGAACTTCCATCTTGGTTAGAAATAAGTCATTCTGGCAGAAATACCTTAATTGGTAGGTTTACCTATGCTTTCGGGAGTGCACGACCCATAGCTGAAGTTAAAAAGTTCGATGATGTCTTTTATTTTTCCATTCCGCCCCAATGGGAAGAAGGTGTATCCAATATGGAGTTTCAAGGAAAGAAAGAAGGGGAGCAGTTGATTGGAACCATGGTCTATTCTGATGGAAAGACCTATGATTGGACAGCAAAAAGGGCATCAAAATTGACCGTTACCGAAAATCCCAAATGGGGAAAAAGTCAAAAACTTTTTAATGGTAAAAATTTAGACGGATGGAAGACAGAGGCTAATAACCAATGGACAGTAAGTAGCGGAGTTCTAACAAGTGATACGCCTGGTGTAAATTTGGTTAGCAACGACACGTTTACGGACTTTAAACTACATGCGGAGTTCCGTTTTCCGGAAGGGAGTAACAGTGGCCTTTTCCTGAGGGGAAGATATGAAGTGCAAATAGCCGATAACAAAGGATTAGAGCCTTCGTCCATATTATTTGGAGGGGTTTACGGTCTGCTTACACCAAATAAAATGGTAGCAAAAGGCGCAGGGGAATGGCAAACCTATGACATCACCTTGATAGGAAGAAAGGTAACTATTGTGGCCAACGGGGAAACTATAATTTCTGAACAGAACATACCGGGAATGACTGGTGGTGCTTTGGATAATGATGAAGCGGCTCCTGGGCCATTAATGATTCAGGGCGATCATGGCCCAGTCGAATTCAAAACCTTAGAAATTACACCAATAGCGAATTAATTGCTGTTATTGTTCTGAGATTATTTTCTCAACAATAGCTACTGCTTTTTTTTTCTCGTCTGTATTCACGTGTAATTCTACATTCCCTAGCATGGAGGAAGCGAAGCCGGCCAGGCGTGCAGATTCGGCTTCATCCTTAATAACAGGAGAGATTCCTACTTCTAAGAGCTCCAGTTCTATGCGTTTTCCTATCATAGCATTACCACTGTAAATTTTTATGTAATTCGAGTCCATTCTGATGATTTTTAATTGATTATATTGTTTAGTTCTAGTAGAAAATTATCAAAATTCTTTAAGGTATTGCTTAAGACAGAAATTTGTTCTTGCGCTTCTACCCAGTTCTTTTGCTCGATAGCTTCGCGAACACCTGGCAAAGTTTTTACACCATAACCGGTATAGAATCCAGGGGCGTATATTTGATGTTTATACCAAGATCTTCTAGGCAATCCTTTTTCCGAAGTAAGCATACGCTCAGCACTAATTAATTTTTGGTTTAGCGTAGTTTGTTTTGTCTTTGAAACACCGATACCATCTTGTAGGGTCAACATTTCTATGGTAGCATTTAATGATGCTAATTGGTTTTGTACTGGGGCAAAGTTTAAATACGGAACTTTTTTCCTTTTAGCCGGCGTATGAAATGGTTTTGTGGGGTCGGATGCCAGTTCAAAGGATTTGTTTTCTACTAACTTGTTATGCTTTTCTACGGTTTTTCGCAGCTGATCGGCTTCGCTTGTGATTTCTTTCCAGTAGCCAGAAACCGTTGTGTACCATTCTTTAAAATCGAACGGAAGTATATCTGCGTTTGCCAAACGAAGAGTAATTCTTCCTGCGGTGTTGGCTAAGGCAACGCCGTAGGCAAAGGTTGGGTCTTTAAAGCGTTTATAATGCGGATAGGTATCGTAAATGGTATGGTATTCGCCACCTCCGTTTTCTCCTCCAAATCCTAAATTTAAGGAGGCAATTCCTGCATGTTGTATAAATGGAGTGTAATCAGAACCTGAACCTAGCGCATAAAGGCTAAACATGTCATCGCCTCCGTTCACCATCTGTGAAGCGATTTTACGTGCTTTTACAGAGACACCTGTTTGCGGATCTTTTACAGTACCAGCAACTTCTTTTACCATAGCTTGTAAGGAGTGGGAACCTCCTGCTCCTAAGAATCCACGTCCGTTTCCATCTGTATTTATATAGGCCACTACTTTTTGTTGAAGTTCTTTTTTATGATCTTCTACCCACTCGGTAGAACCAATTAGGCCTGGTTCTTCTGCATCCCAGGCGCAATAGACTAAAGTACGTTTTGGTTTCTGACCTTTTTTAGCCAGTTCGCCAATAGCTCTAGCTTCTTCCATGAGTGCCACCATACCACTTACTGGATCGTTTGCTCCATGTACCCAAGCATCGTGGTGGTTTCCACGCATGACCCATTGGTCTGGAAAGTCGGTTCCTTTCATGGTAGCAATAACGTTGTGTGCGGGCACTAATTTCCAATCAAAAGCCAGCTTTAAATGTACTTTTGCTGGCCCCGGGCCAATGTGATAGGTAATGGGTAGTCCGCCACGCCAAGAAGTAGGGGCAACCGGACCTTCCAAGGCCTCCAACAAGGGTTGTGCATCTTCATATGAAATAGGCAATACAGGAATTTTGGTAATTGTAGGTGCATCCTTTTTGTCCAAACGTTTTGCATCTTTAGTAGCGCCATAACCGGGTGTTAATACATCACCTGGATACGTAGGCATATCCATTACGGAACCTCTTTGCACCCCGGTCTTATTCTTATAAGCTCCCTTTGGATATACATCGCCCTGACCGTAGCCATCATCCTGCGGGTCGGAATATATAATACAACCAATGGCACCATTTTCGGCCGCTAGCTTTGGTTTAATGCCCCGCCATGACCCTTGGTATTTCGCAATGACTATTTTCCCTGCTACACTTATACCTAGTTTTTCTAATTCTTCATAGTCTTTGGGAATCCCATAGTTTACAAAAACGAGTTCCGCGGTAACATCGCCATCAATGGAAAATGCGTTATAACTAGGGAGTAGTGCATCACCTTGGGCGGTAAAAGGGTCACCTTCTACCGGAACTGCTGTAAGTTTGGCTTTGTAGGGAGTGGGACCTAAAAGTTCTAGAACGCGCTCTGTTGGATACGGAAATAGGATGTCATAGGTTTCTATCTTGGCATCGTAACCCCAAGATTTAAACTGTTTTTGTATCCATTTGGCATTATCTTCTCCAAACTTTGTTCCCACCCAATGGGGTTCGGCCGCCATACGTTGCATCCAATTGTCCAAGTTGGTTGCATTTAGATTTTTTTCAAAAGCTGTTTCTAATTTTAATTGTTTCGCAGCGTTGCCACTGCTAAATCCAATCACGGAATTTTGGGCAGAGGTATTTAAAAAAAATAAAAAATAGAAAAATAAAAGGGCTATCCGCAACATAACATATGGTTTTACAAGGTAAGTTACCTATTTTTTTGATTGTTGTGGCCGTCTTTTGTACGCATAATTTTGAAATACTACGACTTCTTTTCAGTCCCGAGTATAGTAAAATTTAGGAATGGTCGGATATCTGAAAATTGGTACGTATTAAATTAGAATTTCCCTTGGCTATGAGCTTAGTCCTCTGGCTGTTCCAAACAAGGCATTCGGCATTAATGATTTGCCTACCCTTTTTGGTGATATTGGTTTCTGCGATAATTTGGTCGCCTTCTTTGGCAGGACTAAAGTAATCCACAGTAAGATTTACTGTGGTATAAGCATGGCTGTTGTTCAAGGAATACACCGCTGTGCCAATGGCATCATCTATAATGGCTGCGGTGATACCGCCATGGAGAATATGCATAGGGTTTGTCATTTCCTTTCTGATTGTATGAAGAAACGCTAGCTTTTCTTCCGTTACACTTACTAGGTTGGGGTTTAGCCATTGACTTAATGGAGAAATAGAATCGTTTGAATCTTGTCCAATTTTGGAGGCCAGATATGTGAGTATTTTATTCATGTAAGTTGTTTGATTAGTATACAGTGCTAGGTTCTTGTATAACGAGTAAAAATTTCCTTTTGAAAGTTAAGCTAAACTACTTTTAGGTAGTTTGTTTTTGGGAGAAGCTTGTAATTTAAGTCTATCAATTTATTAAAAAAAAAGATTTAAATGAACCATATCTTTTTTAAGGTTGATGATTTACCTCACTTCTGGTAAACCATTATCTTGTTTTCAGCTTTTTTCTTCAAAATAAAGTAAGAAATTAAAAGTAAAACTATTGCAATAGGAGGAGAGAAGTGGTTCGGAACCAGCATATTAATTACGAATAGAAAGAGAAAGAAAAATCCCGAATAAGCCCATTCTTTCAATAGTTGGGATTTATTTGACCAAGTTGTAACTAATCTTAATTTTTTTTTGTGAGTATTAATGGAGTAATAAAATAAGTCGGCGAACCTATTTCTTCAAACCTTTTAGCGAATTAAATAAAGAATATGTAATTTTCAATTATTGCTACTATCATTAACGAAAGTAAGCTTGTATTATTTATGACTTTTGTTCTGTGCTTACTCTTTCCAAATTGGAATTTTCACATAGCTTTCGTTATACCACATTATTCTTAAGGGTTCTTCACCATCTGCTATAGTTTCTAGACTTACATCTTTACCCGAACCAGAATTTAATTGAGAAAATGGATTTTTATTTACATCCAAAAAAATAACCAATCGGCTTCCCTTTTCCAATTGCTTACTTACTAAATGCGTATTTGTAAATGGGAGCGTTTCTTTAACATCAGGCGTTAGCAAATTTCTTTCCGTTTTATCTTTTGCATAGCTGGCACGAAAAATAATATAAGATAAATGAAAATACGCTCCGCTTGGCATCAATTCATATAAAGTGACTCCGACATCCATATCCTTTTTATTGATATTTGCGATTAGCTCCCCTTCAAACGAACCATTAATCAAAAAAGATTCCTGCATCGGTTCGCTTATAAAAACATAACCGCTATCGGTGTTGAGTTCATCCAACACAATAGGGTCAGGGTAATAGTTATTATTATTCCATTTATCCCTATCCGTAAAGTCAACAACTTGGCTGAGATACTTCTCTTTTTCTTGCTTTTCTGATTTTAGCGAATAGAAGCCTTCCGTTTTTTCATCTACTAAATACAGTTTTAGATACTCATTATTCATTTTTTCCAAAGTGGGAGCGCTTCGCCATTCATTAGCTCCCATTACCTGATAGTTTATTTTGTCCTTTAGTATTTTTGGTTTAACCCCATTTTTAAAGATATAATCGAACCATTCATACGTAATTTGATACGTATTTATCAATGCATCTTGATCTACTTTATACCCATTTACCTCTGGAAACCCACCTCTTTGTGCGCCAAAATGGCCGTAGGGACCAATAATCAAATAATGTTCTGCTTTAGGATTGTACTTATAGTGTTCTCTTGTGTAGGACAAACTTGAATTTTGAGAATCGTTGTAATACCCATCAATGGTAAGAACTGGAATGTCTATTTGCGCAAAATCTTCTTGATAAGGTGCCATCTGTTGCCAGTATTCATCAAATGATGGGTGGCTTATCCATCGCTGAAACCACTTATTTGGTCTTTCGTCAATACTATCCATCTTTTTATAGGCAACTCCAGTTTTCCACCAATTATTTTGCATTTGTCTGGTGCGCTGTCTGTCATTGCCTGCTATTGTATCCAAATACTTATTATTTCCAACATAAAATGCCCATTCATAATTTGGATTGATAAAAATATTATTTTCCATCGGTAAGCCCATTCCTGGTCTATTAGCTACATAGGGTACGATGGTTTTAAGTGCAGGATGTGATTTTTTAGCTGCGGCCCATTGTGTGAACCCGTTATAACTACCCCCGAACATTCCCACATTTCCATCAGACCAATTTTGCTTGCTAATCCAGTCTATTACATCGTAGGCATCATTACCATCATTTTCATAGGGCCATATTTCGTCTGAGCTATAATGTTTTCCACGCGAGTATGCTATTACACCAATATATCCTCTATCTACTGATCCTTTTAATGATTCGATATCATTACCCCTTGCATATATTGTATATTGAAGTAGTACAGGTTGCGGTGCTATTACTCCTTTTTCCTTTACCACAATTGCGGAAATAGTTGCTCCGTCTCTAGTCTTTATTAAAACATCTTGAATATGGTACCCATCATTCAAGTTCGTTAATAGTGCTATGTCTTTCTTTTGGCTTGAAGAATTGTGCGAAATCAGAAGAAAGATAAATAAGTTTAGTGCCAATTTCATTGTAGTGTTTTTGGTAAAGACGAATTAATTATTGAGATGTTGCATTTTTTAGCTTCTACGTATCCCAGTGCTATTTGCGCTAGGTACAAGCACAGTGAAAAATTGAATACCTACCATAAATAGACAGTCATTAATAATTACATACAGGGTGTTTCGTTCATAGGCAACGTTGGTCAATTAGATGAAGCATGTAGGCTAGAACTAACAGTAAATCATATAGGGCTTTACTACTCATTTTTATTCTTTTGTTTTATTGAATCTTTGACTTTTTTCGTCAATGAATTGATGGGTCTTTTTATCAAATCCAATAATTTTTCCTAAACTATCTCTTTTAAAATGAAACCATAATTCAGCATCTGTGTCAAAAAACAAATCTTTCTTGTAAGCATATATTGGAATAGGTTCTCTATTTATATTCCGCCTTACGATTTGAAATTTCAAAGTGTCATTTTCAATCACAATGTTATTCCAAAAGACCTTACTTTTCTCAAAAAGATAATTCCCAACGTATTCTTTTTGATCTCCCGTAGTAATTTCTGTTGGCTTTAAAAACTTATTGCGTTGAACTCTACGCTCTTTCAGGTTGTATTTGTCTCCATTTTTTAAAACATAGAATTTATTTTTCCCAGTTTCAAGTGTGTCAATTGCATTAAAATAGGGCGACCAAAAGGTACCATCATAAATCGCAACATATTTATCACCTATTACTTCAAATTCATTTCCCTGTACTAAAATTCCGGTATCTTCATCTATACCAACACCTAAAAGTTCAGGTCTATTGCTTAATAAATCAAACATATCGTATTGTCTATTTCTAGCAAGATGATGCTGGTCAAAAGCGGTATTTGTAACAAAACCAAACCCAACTTCGGGCGTACTAATTATTTTGTAACCACCTGTTGTCCCCCTTCCGCCTCTTGCTAAATAGGACCCTTGAATAGACGCACCCGCCGAATGTCCGCCGATAATTCCACCACGATTTAAAACGTTTTTCAATTCCGTATGTACTTTGGTGTGCAAATAAGCATCTGCCGTTCTCCATTGTCTTCCACCGGTAAGCCAAACTGCTGTAGCTGTTTTTAAAGGTTTTACAAATTCATCGGTATTCGCAATTACACTATCTCTAGTGTGTATAAACTGGATATCGTTAAATCCACGAGCTTTAAACTGTCTTTTTAAAATCTTAAATTCTGGGTCATAGTTTATTGAATTTTCATCAAATGCAGTTGGAATTATAACAAGTTTTGCAGATTCATTACCGGCTAATTCTAAAAACACCTGCCACATTTTATCAGTCATTCCGCCACCACCAATTAATAATGCTCCATTTTTTGGTCCGATAGATTGACTTGTTATTGTTTTGGAGATAGAATTTTGGCAAGAAATAAACAAAATTAGAAACGAAAATAGTGACAGAATGGTAAGAAGATTGAATGTTGATTTCCTAAATTTCATTAAGTGCGGAATGTTTTTGAAAATATGTAATAAGGTTTAGTATCAGAATAGTAGCCCAATGCAGGGTTAATTGCTGTCATGTTACTTAGAGGTTAAAGCGGACTAAACTTTTTGAATTCAGTGTAATTCGGCATTTTTTTGATGCATTGTTGATTGTAGTTATTTTTTAATTTCAATCGTTTTTTTAGTCTTAGCACTCCTGATAGCGGCATCTAAAATTTCCATCACCACCATATTATTTTCTAATGAGGATAAATCAAATGGCTTAAGGGTTAGTTCGTTTTTAATGACTGCTGCAAATACAGAAAATGGATCATTAAACGGAGCTTTCCTTTCCTCTAATTTAAAGGATTGCTCTCTAAAACCGTCATAACCTTCAGAAATACGGATACGAAGGTCGTGGCGGTTATCAGCATAAATAACACCTTTTAGACCATAAATTTCCATATCCTTTCTTCCTATTGGCCAATCCCAAGAGGCTTGTACAATTGCATTGGATTTAGGGTACTTTAAAATTATTGTTGCATCATCATCTACCTTTGGATTATTTTCGGGTTGTTGTTGTTGTGTTACGGCGGTAACGGTCAGCGGTTTTTCGCCTTTCATTAACCAGGTCATTAAATTGACGCCATAGCAACCAAAATCCGTAATTGCACCTCCACCATTTTGAATAGGATCTATTAGCCAATCCAAAAATTCTTTGTTAACTCCAATTTTCTTAGGTCCCTTGTGACCGCTTCTAATCACTACTTTTCTTATGGCTCCTATAGAATCTTTATTAACTAATTTGTAGGCTTCATGATTGGTAGGATACCACGTAGTTTCGTAATTAGTAAGCAGGTGGATGTTATGTTTTTTAGCTAAGACTTCCATTTTTTTTGCATGTTCTAAACTTACTGCCAATGGCTTTTCAACCATAATATGAATGCCTAGGGGAGCACATGTTTCAACAACTTTTAAATGATTATATATTGTACCGAAGGCTGTAACAGCTACCGGATGAGTTGTGGCAACCATTTCTTCCATTGTATTAAAAACTATATTCATAGGATACCCGTATTGTTCGGAATACCGCTTTGCTAACTCTTGATTTGGTTCAACAATTCCAACAATTTGAATATCACCGATATCTTCTCTGCCAAGTATCCAATGCACATGCGTATGGGTTAGGCCCACGACACCAATTTTAAGTGGTCCTTTCTGCGCAAATAGGTTAATAGACACTAGTAAAATGATGCTAAAAGATATTAGAAATTTATGTGTCATAGACTTGTTTTTTCTTTTTTTAGTTATTGCGAACAACTTGACTACGGCAGGTGTCCAAGCAAGGAAATTTTTGGTTTGCGTCTCCGCCAGTAAGAATAGCTTTTTATTTTTATCTTTTTAAATCTAAAAGCAAAATCTAAAAGATTTTTCGGATTTCTTAAAAACAATCAAACCTTTTCATTAAGCTTTAATTTATTATTGAATATGGGTATGGTTAGCATTTGCTATTTTTCATTTAATATACGGATGTATAAAAAAAATGAGCTTTGGATACTCCATAGATTCATTCTTTTCTGAACTGAAACATCCAATCATAAATCGTCATGTCAAATGGGTCATGCTCCAAACTTTCCATGCCCATTCCGGAGCTATCATATGTTCTTGGCCATGAATCATGTGCGACTCCTGGATACATCGTTAGTTTTGCCTTGAATTTGGGATTAATTGCATTTAAAGCATTTACCATTTGAAAAGAACCATCATTGCTAAAAGCGTTCACAACGGTATCATCAGTCCCATGAAAGGCCCAAATAGGTGTGTTCACTAAATTTTGCAAGGAAGCAGCTTCACCTCTACCACAAATAGGCACTATTGCTGCCGCATAGCTATCATATTCCATATCTCCTTCATAAAACCAACACCCCCTGCCTCCCATACTAAGACCTGTGATATAAATTCTTTCTATGTTAACCCTATAAGTAGCTATTAAATATTCTATAACATTATGAACCACGCGAGGCTCCCAATCACCACCATCAATTTGTGGAGAAAAAACTAAGCTTGGATATGTTGGGTTCCAATTGTTATTTTCTATTAATTTAGGAGGACCATGTTCTAAAACCTTATCAAGTAATTGTGGAAACCCTCTAGTACCAGATTGTCCAAATCCATGCAAAAATAGGATTAAAGGGTACTCCTTGTCATTATCATAGTAACCTCCCGGAGTGTAGGCATAATAACCTACACCTAAACCTTCATTGGATTGCAAGTTCAGAGGATATGCTTTGTGCTCACCTCCAGTATCCGCAGGCAAATCTAGTAATCCGGTAAATGTGGAATCAATCACAATGATTTTGTTGGGCTCGCTAATCTCATAGGCAATTTCAGGCTCCAAGTTCTGATCTATGGTTTCAGCATTAATTTCCTCTTCCGTCATACTGCAAGAAACCAAAAGGAAACATATTGATATGAATAGAAAAATTTTCATTTTTTAAATTATGAGACAGTTGGTGCATGGTGATTTACGTTTGTCATGCAACTAAAATAAGAAAATGAGACTGAATCTAAGGAAAATCTGCAGAATTTCACTAACAACACAAAGCCTATTAATCACGTATACACCGTATTACTGGCTGTTATTAATTAAGCAAGAAGTTTAGTATTGCTTCTGCAAAATTTTCTTGTTTGTATGTGTTATTGTGATCACCTTTTACGATAAGTAATGTACTATTTGGTATTTGTTTTTGTAAGTCTTCTGGACTACCGTTATCCATATCTTGGTTTCCACAAATTATTAAAGTCTCAATTTTTATAGTTTGTAGTTCCATTAAAGAGGTAACAGGCTGGTAATCCTGCAGAAATCCCAATGCCTTTATGTCAGCATTAATAGATTTAGCGTATTCAATAGCGCCTTTAGTTATTTTATTTGGTTGTGTTCGACCAGAAAAAGCATCAGCAAAAGCAATTCTTCTTTCCCAATCTGGGTTCGTAAAGTCAAGTCCCATTCCTCCAAAAACAGCTTTGGAAATCCGTTTTTCTTGCGTAAGTAGTTTTGCCAATATGATTGACCCACGAGAATATCCAATAGCCATATATGTTTTTAACTGTAGGTGGTCTGCCAGTGCAAGAAGATCTTTTATTTCTGCATTATTTTTATAAGCTTCCTTATCTTTTGGTCTATCTGATTTTCCATTACCTCTTAAATCTGGAATAATGACGCGATATCCCTGATCTATCAATAATTTTTTTAAAACAGTTTTGTTCCAATAGCTACCATTCATAATAAAACCATGAATTAGCATTACCGCTTCTCCATTTCCTTCATCTGTAAATACAATTTTTGTCTTATCAAATGAATAAAATTGGGATACTGAATTGTTTTTCTCTAGTGTCTTACAATTAGTAATTAATAGTACTAAAATAGCAAATAGGATTATTTTTCTAAAATTCATATGTAGCTATGATTATTATTCTATTCAATTTTAACGCTTGGTTTATCGTTTAAATAACCAAGTGACTGCAAAAACTTATCAGCTTCTAAAACAGTTTTTTCATAATATTTAAAATTCTTATAATTAAAAAACCCGTGGCCTTGTCTTTCATATAGTACTAGTTCACATCTACTTCCTACTTTTTCCATTACTTTTTTATAATATTCAGCAGTTTCTACTGAGATTAGGGCATCATTTGTTCCAAGGAAAAAAATTGTAGGTGGTGTTCCTTTTTTGATATTATGGAGGGGTGAAAATCTTTTGTATTTATGACCAATTCTTTCGTAACCATAGCCTCCAGGGCCATTATCAATAACAGGATTGAAAAGTACTAAGGCATTTGGTATACAACTTAAAGTCAAATCATCAGAATCTTCATTAAAATCTTCTATTAATGCTGTTGCAGCAGCAAGATGTCCACCGGCTGAGCCGCCAGAGGCTACAATTCTAGTTGAATCAATACTAAATTTTGATGTATTTTTTCTAATAAACCGAATAGCAGATTTAGCATCTTTGAGCGATTCAAAAGGGGTTGTATTATTCTTTGTTTTAGTTCGATAATCAACTAGAAAACAAACTAAACCTCTTTTAGAAAAATACTTCGCATGATTTAGGAAATGAGATCTATCGCCACCTATCCAACCCCCACCAAAAAAGAAAACCATAGCGGGATATGATTTGGACGAATCCACCTTTTCGGGATAAAATACTTCCATAAATAATTTGGTAGTATCAATCTGCTTATAAAGTATGTACTCTTGAGAATAAACATGTGAACTAACAATTAATAAAATCGTTAACAGAATCAAAATGTGTTTTCTAGGCATCTTTTTGGTTTTTATTATCGTTGCTAACATTTCTACTATGATTTGTTCCGTACTTAAAAAACTAATTTAACAATTAGAAACCGAATAGAAAATCCGGTAAGTTTTTGTTAGTAAACTAGAACTAAAATGATAAGTTTTTTTATTTGGTACTAGCCCTATGAATTTGTAGTTATTTCATTGACTCTTTATCAGAAATAAATTCAGTTTTAGATTTTTTTTTGAACTAATGATTACTCCTAGTCTCCTTTTTTAAGTGGTCATTTTCTTTTGCTAGACTTTCAGTTTTGTTTAAAACGACTTAAGAAAAATCCAAATCTGCAAGCGATGTATACGTGCCTTAATATGACCTAAATCATATTTTACTCTGATGAAATTATCATTTCTTCAGCTATTACAAGCTTATTTACTGTAATTCGCTAAATAATTATAAAAGTAAGAGTCATGCTTAAAAAATATCCTATCCTTAAATGGATACTCATTTCAATTACAAGTTTACTAGTGGTGCTTATTTCTTTTGGAATATGGTTTATGAGTTTACTTCCCATAGATGAAATGAAAGAAAGGTTTAAAACATTAGAAACAAGCTCCGTTGATACTATTCCGTATTTATTTGAGGATGTTATCCCAAAACGCGGGAAAATATTAGCAGTAGTTACCAGTAGCAATACTATGGGAAGCAGTGGCAAAAGCACAGGATATGAATTAACAGAGTTGTCACGTTCCTATTATGTTTTTAAAGCAAATGGTTTTGATGTAGATATTGCCAGCCCTTTAGGAGGTAAACCACCTGTTGTTATTGACGATGACGACATGGGGGAATTTGATTACGCGTTTTTAAACGATTCCATTGCACAATATAAAACAAGCCATACCATTGCAATTGCCGATGTGGCTGAAGAAGAGTATCAAGCTGTATTTTTTGTTGGAGGAAAAGGTGCCATGTTCGATTTTCCAGACAATAAAGCAATCCAAACTATAGTTCGTGACTATTATCAAACTGGTAAAGTTATCGGAGCAGTTTGCCATGGACCAGCGGCATTGGTAAATGTAACTTTAGATAATGGACGTCCGCTTATTGAAAACAAAAAAGTAAGTGGATTTACAAATAAAGAAGAATTACTTTTAATCCCTGATGCAAAATCAATATTCCCTTTTCTTTTACAGGATAAATTGGCTTCTCAAGGCGCACAGTTTAATGAAGGGGCAATGTATTTGGAGAAAATTAGCCATGATAAAAACTTGGTAACCGGACAAAACCCTTGGTCTACATGGATATTAGCAGAAACCATGATTACCCAATTAGGATATACGCCAAAGTATAGACAAATTACTGCTGAAGAAAATGCTGTAAAAGTTTTGGAAGTTTATGAAAATCATGGATCAGAGAAAGCTAAGACATTAATTGAAACGATGGCATCTCGTGAGAACACCCCAATTGCAATAGAATTCATAGCGTCCCATAGTGTAATAGCGGTTATGCAAGGAGATATAGGACGTTTCTTTAGTTTAGTTCGGTTGGTTTCTTATGCTGATGGTAAATTTAAAAACGAGTAGTTGCTTTAAAAGTATAAGTTCCTTGAAATATTTCCCTTTTCTTTTACTGGTTAAAAACCATTAAATTTAAAAAATTATTTTATTGAGTTTTTTAGATATACTTATTATTATTGTTAGTAGTGCAGGGCTTTTGCATGGTGTGTTATTTGCTTTCTATTTGTGTTTCTTTAAAAAGAAAAAAACAGTAACCAATCTTTTATTAGGATTGATTTTAATCTTTATGGCTTTCAGAATAGGGAAATCCGTAATGATGAATTTTGGTGATGATTTAGAACCGGTATTTATTTTCGCAGGATTGGCTACCATGCTATTTATTGGGCCATTATTAAGATGGTATGTACTAGGAATGACGCGTCCCAATTTTAAGTTGGCAAAAAATTATGTAGCGGAGTTAATGCCATTTTTTTTAGTTTTTGTTTCAAGTCTTTTTATTACCAAGCAATGGTTTGAAGACAATAATAGCATGGCTGTCATCTTATTTTCAAGTGTGCTTATTTTTATCTACCTCCATTTCGCTTTTTATATTTTTCTAGCCTGGAGAACTTTACAAAATATAAAAAAGAACCATCAAAAAGAGATACAGACAAAATCACAAAAAGCAATATTTGATTGGTTGCGCTTACTAATTATAGGCTTTGTAATTATTTGGATTTCATATACTCTAAATATTTTGGATGATGAAGTCCCTTATATTATTGGTCCTATAATGTATTCTATAGCTATCTATTTTTTAAGCTATAAAGCATTTCAGTTAAAAGCTACAGAGATTGATGGAGAAGCTTTTAAAGAGAATGATAATACGATGTTGTTTAGTGAAATCTCTAAATTAGTAATAGACAAAAAATTATATCTCAATTCCGATTTATCGCTCTCAAAACTAGGTAAGTTAATTGGACAAACTGCACAAAAGACATCTTCGGTTATTAATGAAAATGCGAAACGGAACTTTAATGATTTTATAAACTATTATCGAATTGAAGATGCAAAAAAAATGCTTTCCAAGACAGAGAGCGAAAAATTTACAATTTCTTCAATAGCATATGATACAGGGTTTAGCAGCCTATCTTCTTTTAATAGTGCGTTTAAAAAATTTGAAGGAATTACACCTTCTTCTTATAGAAAAAGGCAACTTCAATAAATACCTAAATCTAAAAAGTGGTAATCACAAACAAATACAAAGAGCAAAAAGAATGGGATACATAGTACTAAGAGCGTAAGAGTAAAACCCCCAACATAAAATAATTAAGCCCATCATATGAAAGTTACTATTTTACGCACTACAAATTTATAGGTGGGTGGATATTTGTGCTATCGATCAAGCTGTGTTTAGTGCAGGATTTCAATATGCTTCTATTGTAATTTCCTGCTAATTATAGTATTCAAAATACTTACCAAATCAAGTGAGACTCGTATTAGGGCATTGCGCTAGTTACCACGCGTCATTCATTTTTGATCTATCCAGTATAAACTAAATTCCTTGATATTTGGTTCCCCTTTTGATTCGCCAATATTCAACCGAACTGCCAGAACCTCCATTTTATCAAACTGATAGATGAATTTATGACCTATAACGGAACCCTCAAAAATAGTAAACCAACCCTTATGGATCTTTCCTTCTATTTTAAATTTTCTAACACGTTCCCCCTTTGAAATATCTTCCATTAACACAATCTGATTTACTTTTTTCTTTTCAGGAAGTTTCAGGCTTATCTTTTTACCCGTACCGGAAATAGATACAATTGGACTTGCAAACCTTCGCGTTATTTCATCTCCAAATTCTTTAAGACGTTTAACATCAAGTTCAGGCATAAGTCCATCTGAATTGGGCGTAA
This sequence comes from uncultured Maribacter sp., assembly GCA_964507115.1. Classification (GTDB taxonomy): domain Bacteria; phylum Bacteroidota; class Bacteroidia; order Flavobacteriales; family Flavobacteriaceae; genus Maribacter. The sequence goes on along the minus strand of CAZDOW010000053.1, from coordinate 3,966 downwards.
CACCCAAAATTAGACTTGTATTATGCCCCACAGAATTGTAATACATATCCACTAGTTTGTCTAAAGGGTAAATGAGTTGTTCCCTATTAGGTTCCCAAAACCAATCATGGCCTCCATTCCCCCTCAGTGGAGCATCACTCATAGCGGGCATATAGTATTGTCCTTCTGGATCTCCAGTTTTTAGCAAGGCATAATTATTTGCACTTATGTCTTTTTTAGCGCTTTCCCCAGCTCCTGTGGAAACATAAGGAAATGTACCCCAACTTGGGTAGGGTACCGTTCCTGACTCACTCCCGCCCCATCTCATATCTGCTCTTTGTAGATTATGGTAAAACAGGCAATTAGGCTGGTACTTTTCAAAAGCAGATAAAACATCCGGACCTCCCTGTTCGGGTCCATGGGCTCCACCATCGAACCAAACCATAGCCCAGTCGCCATATCTAGTAAAAATCTCTTCAACAATCTTTTCTACCATTGTGTTATAGTGTTGTTGCCGGTTTTCTGCGAATTCACTTTCTCCTTCGACTTTAAAATCATGTATCCCGTAGAAGGAGTTCCAACGTATACCGATGTAAACTCCTGGAAGAATGCCATATTTTTCGCATGATGCCTTGAAGTCTGCTAGCACATCGCCTTTTCCATCCCTCCATTTTAGTGCCTTCATGTTATAGGGTGTGGCATCACTTTGGTGAAAGAAGAAACCAGTTTCGTGACTAACCGTAAGTATGGCAATTTTAAATCCCGCATCCTTTAATGACTTTACCCATTGGTCGGTATTGTAACTTTGTGGATTGAAAATATTATAATCCTCAATGGGGCGAACTCGTGCTTCTTTTTGGATATAAAACTTACCGTCAAAGGCATGCAGGTCTATGCATACCAAGGCAGCGAGTTCAGCATTTTGCCAATTCAACTGGGCTTGTGAAGGAATGGGAACCTCATTGTTATTTTGAGCATTCAACGATAGAAAGCCAATCAAAAAAAATACTATTGGTCCAATATATTTTCTCAGCATAATACTAACTTTCTTTTTAATTTATCTATTACAAATCACCTCCCGCACTATTTGCTTAGTTACCAAACGTTTTCATAACTATTTTTTTTTGATTTCCATACCCTTTCAACACCAAACTGTCTCTATAAATCTCAAGAATTCCATAGGAGCTAATCATAGTGTCTACCATCCCAAATATTGTAATGTAGTGTATGCCGTTTTTGAAGACATAGTCCCCAGAATGATTATGTCCATTAATAAATGCTACTACATTTGAACTATTCTCAATCAGGTTAATAATTTCATAATCATTCCACAGATTGTGCGGATTCCCTTCAGGTCTCAACGGCATATGCGAAAAAAGTATCACTTTTTGATTTAATATTTTCGCACTATCCAATTGCGCTTCAAGCCAATTTTGTTGTGCCATGCCTATTGCACTATTCCAATTGTAGTTATTCGATTTCCCCATAGTATTTTCATAATATGAATTCACCTGATTGGTATCGTGATTATGCAGCGAATTTGAAAAATAAGAATAATCAGTAGCATCCAACACGATAAATCTCCAACCATTTTTTAAATAAGAATAATAATAATTAGGCATTGATAGTTTTTTAAGTAAATTTTTGAACCTAGTTGTGTCAATGGAAAAATCATGGTTACCCAGCAGTTGATGATTTTCTATACCCGGATTAAGTTTTTGGTAAACAGGTATAATTGAATCATAACTTGCCCAATCAACATCTATAATATCACCGAGGTTTTGAACAAAATCAACCTGATTATAATTAAAGGTGTCAATTGCTTCTTCCAGTTTCCATAAGGATTCTCTATAATATCTTTTGCCTGTAGTTGATTTATCCGCATATTGAGGGTCAGCTATAAGGCCAATTTTCAAAATAGGTTCCGTTTTGGAGCAAGAACTCAGAACTATAAGTATTGCAATAAGAAAAAGGTAGAAGTACTTCATTTTAGGAATATATGTAGGGTGAGGCCTAACAATTAATTTTATGCGGTGTTACAACCAGTTTTAATCCTTCTTGATTTTCAATATATTACGGTAGCAGTAATTAATGTCATCTGAGTTGCTTTCTATAATGTCCAATCTGCTATCATTATTTAAGTCTACAAGAATAATATCATATGTTGATAGCTTTTCATTCCTTAAGCTAATTTTTTTCCAAAAAGTTCCATTTTCAAAATTTAGAAAGACTTGGTTTGGTCTGCCTGAATTCGCCACAACAATGTCAACACTCCCATTACCATCTAAATCTCCAAAATCTAAAGAGTATGAATTATTGGGAGCACTATCAAAAACTATTTTTCTATTATAATCTATTTTGTCATTACCGAAGTAGATCATATTTGGTTCTTGGATGTTAGCAGTGATAATGTCCAGATAACCATCGTTATCAATATCAATTACGCCAACTGATCTTGTTTCATCTGTTCCGCTACCAAATGGGATTTTATTTGTAAAGTTTAATTTTCCATCATTCAAATAGATGAAGTTTTGCTGTCCATCCCTATTGGCTAAGACTAAATCTTTATGACCATCTTTATTTATGTCCACAACATCTACATCAATGGTCGAGTCCTCTTTTGAACCAAATTTTATTATTTTGGTAAACTCCCCTTTACCGTTATTTAAGCATATTTCATTTTCTTTTCCTCTATTGGTGATAAGTATATCAATATCTCCATCCGAATCAATATCTGTTGTTTTCAAATTTCTTGTAGGCGAATATAGATTTCCGAAATGACTCAATTTTAGAAAATTTCCATTTCCATCATTTAGATAAATAGTATTTGGGGCCATATCATTACCCACAGCAACATCTAAATCTCCATCATTATCAAAATCAGCTAATTCTGTAGCGTAACTAGTATCTTTAATATCATCAAGTAATTTTGATACCGTAAAGATTCCATACCCATTGTTGACGAATATCTTGTTTGACTGCGGCCAATGTCTACCATTGGCTACTATTAAATCAATATCACCATCATTATCGATGTCTCCAGCGCTCACTGAAGCAGATTTGTCTTTGCTTTCACCTAATACCAATCTAGAATTAGTTACAAAATCAATATCTTGTCCAGTTCCTAATAGTGGTAGTAGTAGAAAAAAATATACTAAATACTTCATAGTTATTAGATTGGTTTTAACGGCTCATATATCCCTCTTTTTTATACGTATACTAATACATTTGTTTTTTGTTTACATGATTCAGAAAGAATCAAATTGACGGTAAACGTTTTGGATATGATTTTTTTACGTGGTTAAGGACCTAATTTAAGAAATAAGAACGGAATAGAAAGTCTGCTAGGACTTTAGTAAGTAGGCTTGCTACAGCAATTATTTTTTACTTTGTTTTCGGTCAATAATTTTTGTCTAATTTTTCTAAAAAATCTTATCGTTGGTTATTGGTCGGTCATAATGAAGCACAACGGTCTTTGTAATACACACAAGCCTTTCGACTAAGAACTTACTAGCTATGTTTTATACACTGTGTACCCTGCAGTATTATATTTTATTCATTCAAGAATTCGTTTAAAAACACATTTGCAAACTTTGAATTCAAGACATTCCCTTTGCCTAAATCAAAAGGTTTGCTTAAATTTTCACTGTTTGCCAAAAGCACTAAAGTCAAGTCATTCTCAAGAACTTTGAGGTAAAGTCCTGAATAGGCGTTTGGTTGTAACCCGTAGTGCCAAACCAAGGTGTACCCATTATATTTTTGAACAAACCAGCCATAACCGTAAGGCGAAAGACTTTGGTCTTCCAACTCAAATTGTTTAAGTACTATTTCTTTACTTTCTTTTGAGATAATCTTGTTATTGTCAAATGCTTTATCAAACAGCAATAAATCAGAGACAGAGAAAACAAGACCAGCTCCTGCATTTAATTCGAGGTTTGGAAATTTAGTTCTTTCAAAATTTCCGTTGTTATCGATTTTATATGGCAA
>CAZDOW010000052.1:0-22915 GCA_964507115.1 uncultured Maribacter sp. | reverse complement strand
AACGCAGCACAATTTATATGTTGGAGAAACTACCGCAGAAGCTATCAAAATTGAAATTGGGTCGGCTACAGAAGACCTTCAGTCACCTCCTGATGAAAAATCTGTTCAAGGTAGAGACTTGCTAACCGGAAAACCTAAACAAGTACAGATTTCCTATAGAGAAATCGCAAAGGCCTTGGATAAATCTATTTTACGTGTAGAGGATGCCGTAATGGAAACACTTTCCCAGACCCCTCCAGAACTTGCCGCTGATATTTACAACACAGGTATTTATTTAGCAGGTGGTGGATCCATGCTTCGCGGATTGGATAGAAGGCTTTCACAGAAAACAGATTTACCCGTTTATATTGCAGAGGACCCGTTAAGAGCAGTAGTGAGGGGGACAGGAATAGCATTGAAAAATCTAGAAAGATATAAGAGTATCTTAATAAAATAAATTTTAGTTAAGCCATCCATCATTTTTTAGCTTTGCGGGGTAATTAAGTATTTTTGAAAATTTCGAAGTGAATGCAGCAGATTATAAATTTTCTGATTCGGTATAAAACGTTTTTACTTTATATCCTATTGCTGCTCATTTCCTTTGTATTTACTTTTCAGTCACATTCCTACCACCAGTCTAAATTTTTAAATTCTGCTAACTATGTTTCGGGTAGTATTTATGAACTATCCACAAGTACTACATCCTACTTTGATTTACGAGAGGAAAACGAAAGTCTACTAAGGGAAAACGAGACCTTAAGGCAACAGCTATACAATAAACCAGCAGCTTTTATTACAGAAATAGACACCTCCATTAGCTACACCATAATGCGGGGACAGGTAATCAAAAATAGCTTTTCCAATCAGCGGAATTACATCACTATTAATAAGGGGAAAGCGGATAGTATTCAACAAGACATGGGTGTAATTACAGACAAAGGAATATTGGGTATTGTCGAAAACACCTCGAAAGGCTTTGCATCGATACAGAGTATTCTGAACGAAAATTCCAGGATCAATGCTAAAATTAAAAACTCCAACCATTTTGGTTCTTTGGTATGGGACACAAAAAACTATACTACTGTACAACTCATAGATATACCGAGATTAGCACCCTTGACTATTGGCGACACTATCGTTACCGGAGCTATGAGTAGTATTTTTCCAGAAAATATTCCTATTGGCACCATATCAAAATTTGACCTAGACAGCTCCAAAAGTTTTTATTTTATAGATATAGCCCTGTTTAACGACATGACTAATGTTAAAAATGTTTACATTATAAAGGATTTAAACCGAGAAGAAGTATTGGAATTAGAAGCAGAAACCCTATCAGATGATTAGCAATTCCTTCTTTATAAATGTTATACGGTTTACGCTACTTGTTCTGGTGCAAATATTGATATTTAATAGACTCAACTTTTTTGGCTTCATCAATCCTTTGGTCTATGTGCTTTTTGTTTATTGGTATCCAATTAAAGAAAATAGAACCACATTTTTACTCATAAGTTTCTTACTCGGTCTCTGTATTGATATTTTCTCAGATACCCTTGCTATTAATTCTGCGGCAGCGGTTACCATTGCCTACTTAAGGCCAGTGATCATGCGTTTTGTCTTTGGTGTTAATTATGAATTTCAAAGTTTTAAATTAAACAATAGTACCAAGGCACAACAAATCACTTTTTTGGCGTTATTAATTGTAATACATCATGTTACATACTTTACCTTGGAAATTTTCAGCTTCACAAATAGCTTGTTAATTTTACAAAAAACACTAACAATAGGACTGGCTACATTAATTTTATGTCTCTTGTTCATTTCTTTGTTTAGCACTAAAAAAGAATGAGAAAAATTCTTCTTTCCTCCTTGATTGTTTTAATCGGAATCACGTTTCTGACCAGACTGTCCTACCTTCAGATTTTTAGTTTTTCTCCTAATCAAGTGTTAGAAGATCCGGCGATAAAAGCCATATACGACTATCCAGAACGGGGTTATATTTATGACCGCAATGGCGAATTACTAGTCGGTAATGACCCTGCATACGATGTCATGGTAATCCCCAGAGAGGTAAAAGCTTTGGACACCTTAGAATTCTGCAAACTACTAGATATCGACAAAGAAAGATTTATTGAAAAATTACGAAGGGCACGCGTATACTCCCCAAGATTACCTTCAGTTTTAGTGCCTCAGTTATCCAAGGAAGACTACGCTAAGCTGCAAGAAAAAATGCGGAAGTACAAAGGGTTTTATATACAAAAACGTTCCTTACGGTATTATGATACACCGAGTGCTGCAAATGTACTAGGCTATATCAGTGAAGTAAATGAAGGAGATCTGGCTAAAAATAAATATTACGTGCAAGGCGAGCTTAAAGGCAGAACTGGCGTAGAAAGGTATTACGAAGATTTGTTACGTGGTAGGAAAGGAGTACAGTATATTCAAAAAGATAGATTTAACAGGGATATTGGATCTTTTAAAGATGGCGCTCTAGACACCTTACCAGAACAAGGAAAGCAGATTAGCGTTACTTTGGACAAAAACCTTCAAGAATACGGGGAACTTCTTATGAATGGCAAATGGGGTGGTATCGTAGCAATTGAACCGGGAACCGGAGAGATACTTTCTATGATATCGGGACCCACCTACGACCCTTCGTTATTAGTAGGGCGTAAACGATCAAAAAACTACACCAAACTTTATAACGACACCATAGCAAATCCAACTTGGGACCGCTCCATACATGCACAGCAACCTCCAGGATCGCCTTTTAAGACCTTAAACGCCCTAATTGCGCTTCAGGAAGGAGTAATGAATGTGTCAACGACCGTGAGATGCTACAACGGCTTTTATGTAGGTGGAAAGAAAAGAGGTTGCCATTGCGGTGGTGGTTCACGAAGTATGGTCGATGGTATTTACAAATCGTGCAACGCCTATTTTGCTGCCACTTTTAGTAAAATATATGAAAAGTACGAAACTACGGACGAAGGCATGGATGTGTGGGAAAAACATATGAAAAGCTTTGGGCTAGGTGATTATCTAAGGTACGATTTACCTTTTGGACAAAAAGGACGGATTCCAAGTAAGGAGTACTACGACAAATGGTACGGTGATAATCGGTGGAGCTCTTCCTATATAATTTCCAACGCTATCGGTCAAGGAGAAATACTTGCAACTCCTGTACAACTGGCCAATATGACGGCAGCGATAGCAAACAGAGGGTTCTATTATACGCCTCATATCCTAAAGAAGGTAGAAGGAAAGCCTATTGATAATCCTAAGTTTACAGAAGCAAAAAAAACAACTATAAACAAAGAGCACTTTGAGCCTATAATCGAAGGAATGACAAAAGTATTTACAAGTCCGGGAGGTACTGCGAGATGGCTTCAAATACCTGGAATAACTACTGCAGGCAAAACTGGTACTGCAGAAAATTTCACAAAAATTGACGGCGTACGTACACAACTGACTGATCATTCTGTTTTTATTGCATTTGCTCCCGTAGAAAACCCCAAAATAGCCATTGCCGTATATATAGAAAATGGATATTATGGCTCTAGGTATGCCGGACATATTGCTTCTCTAATGATTGAAAAATATCTCAATGGAGAAATCACTAGAAAAAATCTAGAAAAAAAGATGTTAGAAAAAACATTAGAACGTGAATACGCGAAACCTTACAGTGGAGAGGAGTTCAAGATAAACGAGTATGTCTGGTAGAAGTCTCCTCAAACGCATAGATTGGCTAACTGTTCTAATTTACCTGTCCTTAGTCTTTATTGGCTGGGGCAACATATACTCTAGCACCTTTACGGAGACCGAGAAATCTTTATTCGATTTTGGCACCCTACACGGAAAACAACTTTTTTTTATAGGTGTGAGTTTCGTAGCTATAATATTGATTATGGCTTTAGAAGTAAATTTTTACGAACGTTTTTCAAGTATCTTTTATCTAGTATCCATGTTATCCTTATTAGGTCTTTTTGTCTTTGGAAAAACTATTGCCGGTGCCACTTCTTGGTACGATTTGGGTTTTTTCAACATACAGCCCTCGGAACTCGCAAAAGTGGCTACAGCGCTCGCTCTTGCAAAATACCTCAGTGATATTCAAACAGATATTAAACAAAGAAAAGATCAACTTTATGCTTTGCTCATTATTATTATTCCCGCAATTCTAATCATTCCACAACCCGACCCAGGAAGTGCCTTGGTGTTTTTTGCCTTAATATTCGTAATATTCCGTGAAGGGCTACCACTTTTCTATTTAGGCATAGGCTTCGCTATTATCTTGATTTTTGTAACCACTTTAATGTTCGGTACCATTTGGATTACGATCGGACTTGCCTTGCTAATTATACTCATCTACACCTTAAAACAAAAAAGTTTTAAAATACCCATTATCCCATTATCCTTGATTTCGATAACAATTATCTTGTTCTCGCTTTCGGTAAATTTTGTATTTAACAATGTCTTTGAACAACGGCATAGAGATCGTTTCAGTCTATGGTTACGTCTAGAAAAAGACCCATCAAAGCTGGAAGAGATACGTAAGACCATAGGATACAATACCTATCAATCTGAAAAAGCTATCGAATCTGGCGGTTTTTTTGGAAAAGGATTTCTAGAGGGTACACGAACCAAAGGCGATTTTGTACCAGAACAACATACCGATTATATCTTTAGTACCGTTGGGGAAGAATGGGGGTTCTTGGGTACCGGCACAGTTATCTTACTATTTACGATTCTATTCCTAAGATTAATTTCCTTAGCAGAACGTCAAAAAAATGATTTTGCTAGAATGTACGGGTATGGTGTAATATCTGTATTATTGATTCATTACTTTATAAACATAGGAATGGTAATTGGCGTATTACCTACCATTGGAATCCCCTTACCCTTTTTTAGCTATGGTGGTTCTGGATTACTCTTCTTTACCATATTACTGTTCATTTTTCTTAAAATGGATACCAATAGGTTAAAAGAGAATTTTTAAAACTTCCAGTTCTTTAATAGAATACCTTCCTCTATTGCTGCCTGAGTTTTTTTATCTATTTGATAAAAGAAATCCAATCCTGTTAGCGTCTCTATACTGTCTATAGGGACAATAAAACTTTGTATACGATCGCTACGCTCCTCTCCTTTCATTAAGAAACCCAAAACCTCTAAATCACCCCTGTTTTCCTTTGCAATAATCTTATAAAAGTACTGAGGCACAGCAACATCTTCGTCACCAATTTCCTCCAATCCGTGCGTCAAAACACCGCCCGTCACCACAAAAAGAGTCTTGTAACGCTTAGCCCAACTACGCGTTTGTTTTTCTAATCTATTCCAAAGACCCGCATTAAAACCCCCGTCCTGTGGACTTATATTGCTAGTGTAAAATGTTTCGTTATATGCCTGTTCGGAAAATTTACGATCACCCGCCGGAACTAGATGTCCCCGATCATAACCGGAGCCTTTATAATTGCGCCAATCAGCAGATTTTGTCCTTACATAAGGATCTTCTATAAAATAAGGACGTTTTCTATCGTCATAGGTAAGCTGTTTCTTCTGAAGCATATAAGCCACCCATTCTGCTTGCTCATAAGGTTCGTTGTAGGAAAGTGAAAAATGAGAATGATGCACAATTTCACCAGTGGTTGAGCTTGGAAAATAGTTATTTGGAAATTCAGGAACTGATGTATCTCTGTTTTTTTCTGAGTAGGTGGTAGGTGTATAAAAATTCTCGAAAAGCCAAAAACCTACGATACAAATACCAATTAAAATGGTGTAAATAATTCTATTTTTGGAGTACATCCGCATTGGTCAAATTTAGCTTAATTTTGTAAGACCTCTAGTGAGATTCCGACCAATAGAAGAGTTAAAAAAAATTAAAAGAAAGAAAATTTATGATAATTACATGGAAAGATGTCATTCATTTTTCGGTTAGTGGCAACCCTATACCTGATAAAAGAATAGAAAAAACAGAAAACGAATGGAGGGAGTTACTTAGTCCTGAGCAATTTAGGATTACAAGAAAAAAAGGAACCGAAGCAGCACATTCAGGAGCCTTGTGTAGTGCGCATGATGCCGGAAAATATCAATGTGTTTGCTGTAGCACACCTTTATTTGATTCCACTATAAAGTTTGAATCAGGAACCGGATGGCCCAGCTTTACACAACCTCTTACAGAGAATGCCATTAAGTATATAAAGGACAGTTCTTTTGGAATGGTGCGGGTAGAGGCGCTTTGCAATACCTGTGATGCCCATCTTGGACATGTTTTTCCCGATGGCCCGGACCCAAGTGGTTTGCGTTATTGCATTAATTCAGAATCGATGAAAATCACAAACAAGGAGTAATATGGACAGAAAAACTAATGAAGTAGCTACCGTAGGTGGTGGCTGTTTCTGGTGTACAGAGGCCGTTTTTCAGGAAGTAAAAGGCGTCTCCTCAGTGGTTTCAGGTTATACTGGAGGTACTGTTCCTGGAAGACCTACATATAGAGAAATAGGCTCTGGCTTAACAGGCCATGCTGAAGTGGTGCAGGTTACTTTTGACCCTACTATTATTTCCTATACGGATATACTTTTAATATTTATGACCACCCACGATCCTACAACATTAAATAGACAAGGGGCAGATGTTGGCACACAATACCGCTCCGTCATCTATTATCATACTTCTGAACAACAAAAAATAGCAGAGGCCTTGGTAAAAGAAATAGATGCGTATTACGAAAACTCTGTTAGCACGGAAATTAGCCCAATAGGAACCTTCTATGATGCAGAAAGTGATCATCAAGATTTTTATAAGAAAAATACCTCACAAGGGTATTGTCAAGTAGTTATCAATCCTAAATTGGCAAAATTACGTAAGCTGCATGCAGATAAATTAATTTCGTAAAACAAAAAAAGCCACTCTAAAGAGTGGCTTTTTTTGTTTTACGTTTATGTTAATCCTTTACCCTACTGGCCAACTTCATATTCTTTATATTGTTCATCTTTAAATCTTCCAACACGTTAACCGCTTCCTCAACATAGACATCCTTGGCCAAACTTGTGTACCAACGATTTCTTCTTTCGCGTAATACGGAATCTTTTACAAACAATTCTTGCTCGTATTTTAAAGATTTAAACGTTAAGTTAGAATCGTAATTCGATAACTTCTTATAGAAATCGGAATGCTCCTTATCCTTCTCTTGTTCTTCCTTATAGGTTTTATAATTCAATGAAATCTCAGTTTCATCCTGTTCTGCCTTAAGCCATTTTGCGTTTTTCTCAATAAGTTTTATTTGAGCATTATCAGCCATACGCTTATTGCTGTTTGCTATGGTTTTGTCATAATCTATATAACCGTCCCAAACAGTATATTCTGCAGGAGAAATTTTATCCCATTTCAAAGGATTGGATTGATCTTTCTCTCCTAAATCAATATAACTGTATTTGTCCGGAACAACCACATCACTTTTTACACCTTCCAGTTGGGTTGACCCTCCGTTTATTCTATAGAATTTTTGAGTGGTTAATTTAATGGCTCCAAGATTTCCATACTCGTTGCTGCGAACAATATCATCCAAAGGAATTACATTTTGAACGGTACCTTTTCCAAAGGTCTGTTTGCTTCCTATTACAATACCTCTTTTATAATCCTGCATGGCAGCTGCCAATATTTCAGATGCTGAGGCTGAAAGCTCGTTTACCAAAATAACTAATGGCCCGTCCCATTGTATCCTTTCATCTTTATCATCATATACATCCTTGTTCATTCCTTTAGAACGTACTTGTACTACAGGACCGTCCTTAATGAACAATCCTGCCATCTCTATAACGGTTTTTAAAGAACCGCCGCCATTATCTCTTAAATCCAAAATAAGTCCTTCAGCCCCCTCTTGTTTTAGGCGCTCTACTTCCTTAGCAACATCGGTAGCCGCATTTCGTTCACTATAATCATTAAAGTCTACATAAAACTTAGGTAAATTAATGATCCCATATTTTTCATCGCCTTTAATAATATTTGCCGATTTTGCATACGATTCCTCCAAGAGTACAACATCTCTTGTCAAGGAAATTTCATCCAAAGAACCATCTACTTTTCTTACGGTTAAATCTACAACGGTACCTTCCGCTCCCTTAATAAGTTTAATGGCATCTTCCAAACGCATCCCAACAATATTAATCGGCTCTTCCCCATTCTGTCCTACCTTAACAATCTCATCACCTACTTCCAATGAACCATCTTTCCAGACAGGTCCTCCAGATATAATTTCTACAATCTTAGCACCCTCCGGCTTCTTTTGAAGTCTTGCGCCAATTCCTTCGAACTTACCTGAAATGTCCATATCAAACTTTTCCTTGTCCTCAGGACCAAAATAAAAGGTATGAGGATCAAACTCATCCACAATGGTATTGATATACTGTTCGAACCAATCTTTACGCTCAAGATCATCTACAAAATCAAAAAACTCATCCAAGGTAGTCTCGGTAGATTTTCTAGACTCAACTTCAGCCTCTTCAGGACTGTGGGAGCTATGATCGTGATCGGCAAATATTCCGTCTTCGTCCTTTTTATTCGCGTGTGTTAATTTGGAATCATACGTACGTAATGTGGCATATTTCAATTGCTTTCTCCAGCGTTCCTGCAGTTCTATATTATTCGAAGCGAAAAGTGCTTCGTCATATTTTATACTAATAATTTCTTCATCATTATAATCAAAGGGTGTTTTAAGGACTTCCCTGTAGATATCCTTAGCATTGCTCATACGCTCTGTCAGCCTTTTATAAACCACGTTGAAAAAGGTAATATCTGTATTGTTTATCTGATCATCTATCTGAAATTTATACTCCTCAAATTCCGCGATATCAGTAGCTAGAAAATAACGTTTAGTAGGATCAATAACATCTATAAAATCCTCAAATACACTTACCGAAAATTCGTCGTTTATCTGTTTGGGCTCATAATGTAATTTTCCTAATACGTAGGTAATTAGATCCAATAACAACTTGTCCTTTTCATCGTTCTCATTAGATTTATTAGTAAAACTGCAGGAAGCTACAGCAACCAACAGTACTACGGAGATATAGACTAAATTTCTTTTCATAAAACTATTTTTTAATTTTCTTCTCAAAATCTCGGGGTTTAATAGCGCTTTCAAAACGCCATAATTCTCTAAGATAAAGAAAAAACCATGCCAATTAAGGAACAGGGAATTAATTTTTTGTTAAACGATACAATCGTCCAATCCTGTATAAAAACGTATTTTTACGATAGAAAGTATCTGCTATGCAAAAACCCTTAATTTTGGTTACAAACGACGACGGAATAACCGCTCCGGGGCTTCGCAACCTGGTTCTGCTAATGAAGAAAATAGGTGATGTTATTGTGGTTGCACCAGACAGCCCCCAATCTGGCATGGGGCACGCAATCACCTTAGATAGCACCCTATATTCAAAAAAAATGATAACAGACTCCGACGACACGGGAAATGAGGAGTACAGCTGTAGTGGCACACCCGCAGATTGCGTTAAATTGGCCCTACAAGAACTTTTGAAAAGGAAACCTGACATTTGCGTAAGTGGCATTAACCATGGGTCCAATTCCTCTATAAATGTAATTTATTCTGGCACTATGAGTGCTGCAATTGAGGCGGGAATAGAAGGAATACCAGCCATTGGTTTCTCGCTTTGTGATTATAAATGGAATGCCGATTTTTCCCATGCCGGCGAATACATAACAGAGATAGTGAATCAGGCCTTGAACAACGGAATTCCAAAAGGGGTAGTCCTAAACGTAAATATTCCCAAGTTGGATAAAAAAGAATTAAAGGGTATAAAAATCTGTAGACAAGCTAGAGCCAACTGGAAAGAAAAATTTGATAAACGCACCAGTCCTATGGGCAAGGATTATTATTGGCTTACAGGAGAATTTGAATTGCTCGACAAAGGAGAGGATACCGACGAGTGGGCCTTGGCAAACGGTTATGTTTCTGTAGTTCCTACACAATTTGACCTTACGGCACACCACGTCATACAGGAATTAAATTCTTGGGGGTTTAATAAATAGTTGTTGGTAGTGTAAAATAGGTCATTATTTTTGACCTTGAATTTGATATTAACACGGGTATACTGAACAGAGTCGAAGTGTAAACTTGATATTTTAACAATGAACATAAAAAAAGAAGTCATCATTGGGTTTTTGGTAGGGATTATTGCCAATGCCATAGGAACTCTACTATACATTTTACTATTTTCTGAATTTAGCATTTTAGAAACCTACCATGCGGCAGTTGAGCAAGGGCACATTGGAAGCCTATTGGCCTTAGGGGCCATATTAAATTTGGTAGCTTTCTTTGGGTTTTTAAAACTAAAACGGAACGAACGTGCAAAAGGAGTGTTGATTGCAACGATGTTTACAGCATTCGTTATTCTTTACTATAAGATATTTTAATTGAAAAACTTGTAGTAAACATGGTGCACAATAATCTAACTAAGAGATCTATAAGCAAAACAAGTATTTTTATATCAACAGCTTAGGGTAATTTATTTTTAAATGAAGTACTATATCATCGCAGGCGAAGCCTCTGGAGACCTTCACGGTTCCAATCTTATTAAAGCACTTAAACTTGAAGACACCGAGGCACATATACGTTGTTGGGGTGGGGATTTAATGCAACAGGCAGGTGGTGATTTGGTAAAACACTACAAGGAAATGGCCTTTATGGGCTTTCTTGAGGTAGTAATGAATCTTAGTGCCATATTTAAGAATATTGCCTTTTGTAAGGAAGATATTGCAGTATTCCAACCAGATATCATTGTATTTATAGACTATTCCGGTTTTAATCTCCGAATTGCAAAATGGGCAAAGAAAAAAGGTTTCAAGAGCAATTATTACATTTCACCACAACTATGGGCCTCTAGGGAAGGCCGCATAGAAAGCATAAAACGTGATGTGGATGCCATGCACGTTATACTTCCGTTTGAAAAAGAATTCTATGAGCAAAAACACGGGTACCCGGTCAATTTTGTGGGGCATCCATTAATTGATGCGATTTCTAACAGACCGGAACTAAATGAGACCCATTTTAGAGAAACGTATCAAATTGACCCCATAAAACCAATTATCGCATTGCTCCCCGGAAGCCGAAAACAGGAAGTACAAAAAATGCTATCCGTCATGTTATCCCTGACTTCCGATTTTCAAAATTATGAATTTGTTATCGCTGGGGCTCCTAGTCTAGACAAAGAATTTTATGCACCTTATTTATCGGACAAAAATGTAAAATTTATACAAAATAAAACCTATGACCTACTTTCCATTGCAACGGCTGCATTGGTTACAAGTGGAACTGCAACGTTGGAAACTGCCTTGTTCAAAGTTCCACAAGTAGTCTGCTACAAAGCAAATTGGATATCCTATCAAATTGCAAAACGAATCATTACCTTGGAATATATTTCTTTGGTCAATTTAATTATGAGAAAGGAAGTGGTAAAGGAATTAATACAAAGCACCCTTACCAAAAAGAACTTAAAACTTGAGTTAGAAGGAGTCCTATCAGGACTAGCCAGAGCCAAACAAATAGAAAGCTACGAAGCATTGATAAAAAAATTGGGTGGACAAGGTGCAAGTGCAAAAGCCGCAAAACTGATTTACCACAATAGTAAAAATTAAAAATCTAGTTCTAATTCTAATTCTAATAAGATAAAAATGAAAACACTTTTTAAAACTATTAGTTTAACCGCATTATTCTCATTCTTACTTTTAGGATGCCAAGAAGAAACAAAAGACATCAGTGCTACTCCTGAGCAAATCGCATCAACTTCCTCTGAACTGAACGATTGGTTCCAAGAACAATGGGATACAGAAGTGGCCCTTTCCCCTATGACCCAAACTTACTTAGGTGACAAAACCGATTATGACAAGTGGGACGATATGTCTAAAATTTCTGAAGAAGAAGCTTTGGAGCGAACCAAAAATCGACTGTCTTATTTAAAGGATTCTGTTACTGTAGAAAGGTTAAACTCTGCGACACAGCTTAGTTATAAACTCGCCGTAAAGGAAATGAAAGACGAGATAGCAGATTATAAATATCGTTTGCATAACTACCCCGTCAACCAAATGTTCGGAGCACATTCTCAAGTACCATCGTTTCTAATTAACATGCATAGTATTTCTAAAAAAAGCGATGCAGAAGCTTATATATCAAGATTAAACGGAGTAGAAAAAATGTTCAATCAGGTTATTGAAAACCTAAAGGAACGAGAAGCAGCAGGCATTATACCTCCAAAATTTGTTTTTCCCAGAGCTATAGAATCCTCAAAGAACATCCTAACAGGAGCCCCTTTTGACAATTCGAAGGAAGAAAGCACTTTACTTGCCGATTTTTCCAAAAAAATTAATGCCCTTGAACTTACAGAAGCAGAGAAAAATACCTTGTTAACCAATGCCAAAGAAGCCCTTATAGTATCTGTAAAACCTGGCTATGACAAACTCATCGCTTTTATAGAAGACCAAAGTGACCGTGCTGTTACAGATGACGGCGCATGGAAATTTCCCGACGGAGAAGCGTATTACAACAATGCACTAAAAAGAACTACGACTACGAATATGTCCTCGCAAGAAGTGCATGAATTGGGACTCTCAGAGGTAAAACGCATTCATAAAGAAATGACCGCTATTAAAGAAAAAGTGGAATTTGAAGGGTCCTTACCCGAGTTCTTCGCATTTATGAAAGACGACAAGCAATTCTATTATCCAGATTCCAAAGAAGGTAGAGAGGCTTACATGGCACAAGCCGAAATGATTATAGACAGTATGCGTACCCGACTGGACGAACTGTTTTTAACTAAACCGAAGGCTAGTATGATTGTTAAGGCGGTTGAACCGTTCCGCGAAAAATCAGCAGGTAAGGCTTTTTACCAATCGCCTGCATTGGATGGATCTAGGCCTGGAACCTATTACGCCAATATGTATGATATTATGGCCATGCCCAATTACCAAATGGAAGCTTTGGCTTATCATGAGGGCATTCCCGGTCACCACATGCAAAGAGCTATAGCACAAGAATTAGAAGGTATTCCCATGTTCAGGAAAATGGGAGGTTACCAAGCGTATACAGAAGGTTGGGGATTGTACACAGAATACATACCTAAAGAAATGGGTTTTTATAGTGACCCATATTCCGATTTTGGCCGATTGGCGATGGAATTATGGCGTGCTTGCCGCTTGGTGGTAGACACAGGAATACACACCAAAAAATGGACCCGCGAGGAAGGCATCAAATACTATACAGACAACACCCCAAATGCTGAAAGCGACGCTGTAAAAATGGTAGAACGGCATATAGTAATGCCATCACAGGCTACAGCTTATAAGGTGGGTATGAACAAAATATTGGAGTTACGTGAGCATGCTAAAAGCCAATTAAGCGATAAATTCGATATTCGCGAATTCCACGATATAGTGTTATTGGACGGTGCAGTTCCATTGGATGTATTGGAAGAAATGGTAAACAATTGGGTGGAACTAAAACAAAAAGGATTGGACGAGCTTTCCGACAATTAAAACTGAAGTAACTGAATAAGGGTATCTAGACAACATACAAAAACATAGTGATTAACTAATAACGCCATCATAAACTACGAAACAGACATTCGTATTATAACATGTTAAGAATACTAAAATACGTCAATAAAAAAAAATTGTTTACCTGTATTTCTTTTGACTTGCTGTGTTATAAAATAATTCTATAATTTTAAAGTTCAAGCATCTAAGATACACCACTTGAAAATCATGCGAAAACTAAGCTATCTACTTTTTCTTATGTTGATTGCCGGTTGCGGAAGTAGCAAAAAAACGACCTCTTCCACAAAGGAACGAAAGGTTTCCGTAGCAGCTGCAGACAATGAACGCAAAGGAATTACGAAATCGACCGATAGAAAAACTGAGACTCCCAGAAGAGTTGCCAAAAGCAATTCTAAAGCAGACAATGTAATTAATACCGCGCTTACCTATTCTGGCGTACGATATAAATTTGGTGGCACTACGCGAAAGGGAATGGACTGTTCCGGCCTTCTTTATGTCTCTTTCGGAGAGCACAATGTAAAACTTCCAAGAACATCTATTCACATGGCAGAGGAAGGAAAAAAAATAAGGGTCAAAGATGTTGAAAAAGGAGATCTTCTATTCTTTAAAACCCAAAAAAGAGCCAAACGAATTAACCATGTAGGGATGGTGGTAAAAGTGGAAGGAGATGAAGTTAAGTTTATACATGCATCTACATCACGCGGCGTAACGGTATCCTCACTCAGGGAAGGATTTTGGAACAGCGCCTTTGTAAAAGCAACCAGAATACTATAAGATGAAGCTACTAGCGTTCGTTCCTATTAAACTAACGCTACTTCTCATAATAGGTATTCTACTTGGTCAATATTTTCCGATAGACAGTCATTTAATTCTGGTGATAATAGTTTGCCTTTTTATAAGTCTTGGTATTTTATATAGGTATGAAAGCAATACAAAATCGGCCTGGTTTGGTTTTATTGCTAGTATAACGACCATTGCATTAGGTGCTTTTATTATTACAAAAGCACAACCTCAACAACACACCAATCATTACAACAACTTTGATTTAGAACAAGCTACCGTTAGGCATTTAAAAATAAGGGAAGTCTTAAAACCTACCTCCTATTCTGAACGTTATATTGCGGAAGTCAAAAGTGTTGATAGTTTAGTTACAACAGGAAAACTGATCCTCACCAGAAGTTTAGGGGATAGCCTAAAGGCCTTAGATGTTGATGATGAACTATGGACAACAAACGAGCCATCAGAAATAAAACCGCCACTTAATCCGTATCAATTTAGCTATAAAAACTATCTAAGACAATTGGGAATTTACCATCAATTGAAGCTGGTTCCACAATCCTATTTCAAAAAAGAAAATCCATCCAAAACAATTTTCGGAATAGCCGCAACAGCAAGGAATCACATCATAGAAAAATTACAAGATGCGGACTTTGGCCAAGAAGAACTCGGGGTAATACAAGCCCTATTGTTAGGGCAGCGTGCTGATATATCTAAAGAAACTTATGACAACTATAAAAACGCAGGTGCGGTTCATATACTTGCCCTCTCTGGATTACATATTGGAATACTACTGATCCTACTACAGTTTTTATTGAGGCCATTGACCTACCTACCCAACGGTAAAAAAATAATTCTACTTTTAACAGTACTACTACTTTGGGGCTTTGCTTTTTTGGCGGGACTATCACCTTCCATTATTCGTGCTTGTACCATGTTCAGTTTTGTGGCTTACGCTCTGTACCTGAATCGACCTAGTAACACATTCAATATCCTTGCGCTTTCCATATTCTTTATTCTCTTGTTTATAAACCCGAATCTATTGTTTCAAGTGGGTTTTCAAATGAGCTATGCCGCAGTACTTGCTATTGTTTGGATATATCCTATGCTACAAAAATTATGGCATCCCAAATACAAACCTATCCGATATATTTGGCAGCTACTATCAGTAAGTGTTGCTGCTCAATTAGGTGTTTTACCCATTAGTCTGTTCTATTTTCATCAATTTCCTGGCTTGTTCTTCATTTCAAATCTACTTATCATACCAGCTTTAGGATTTATACTTGGTACTGGCATTCTTGTTATCATCCTAACACTAATCAACCAACTACCAGATATCTTAGCAGAATTTTTCAATGCGCTTATTTCTTACATGAATACGATTGTGGCTTGGGTAGCCCAACAGGAAAATTTCATCTTTAAACATATTTCCTTTGATGGCGTACAACTGATACTTGCTTATGGTCTTCTTGTAATGCTAATTCTTTTAACGCAACGCCTAAACTTTAAACGAGTAACACTTTTTCTTGCAAGCCTTCTTTGTTTTCAATCATATACGTGCTACCAGGTCTATCTAGCGTCCCAAAAAAACGAGGTCCTAATACTTCACCAAACAAAAAACACCATTATTGTAGCTAGAAACGGTGCTCAAACAACAGTATTTACTTCGAACACAAGCGCTATCGAAAATGCTATAGCGAACATAAAAATTGGTGAGCGCATCCGAACTACCACCTATGATACTTTGGTAAATGGCTATTTGATTAATGGGAAATCATTTCTAATTTTAGATAGCTTAGGCATATACCCAGCTGAAAAACTAAAAAGCGACGTGCTTCTTACCTTCTCACCAAAAATTAATTTAGATAGGTTGATAACGATTACCCGTCCAACACAAATTATTGCCGATGGTAGTAATTATACAAGTTATGTTAAACGGTGGAAAACCACCTGCCTTAAAAGAAAAATCCCTTTTCACTATACTGGCGAAAAGGGATTCTATTCTTTTGAAATTATCGATTAATGAACTTTACCCATTAACTTCTTAATCAGGGGCGATGCTAATAATACAAGAACACCAGCAACCACTGCATATTTTGCTATAAGTTCAAATCCATCTGTATATACTGTTAGAGTTTCAAAACCACCCACATTCTTGTCCGTACTTTCAATGGCTAATTGTTTTCCAATAAACCCGACCACCTGAAACGCAAAGGCCGATGACAAAAACCATACACCCATCATAAAGGCAACTATTCGCTTAGGTGATAAATCCGTAATCTTCGAAAGCCCTACTGGGGACATGAACAGCTCTCCTATAGATAATAGGAAATACATTAATAATAAATAGGCAAAAGGAACCAATCCATTGACGTCGGCGCTATTGGCACTGATAGCCAAAACATAAAAACTGACCCCTGCAAAAAGTAATCCTAATCCAAATTTGTAAGGCGTTCTTGGATTAAGCTTGCGTTTACTCAGATAGGTCCACATCAATGAAATGGGAATGGCCAAAATAATGATAAACATAGAGTTAAGGGAATTGGTCTGGGCAGCCGACATTAAGGTCAGGTCCACATTCCTAGATGCAAATAACGTAATTACACTTCCAGATAATTCGTGGAAACCCCAAAAAATAGTCATAAAAAATGTTATCAGCACAGCAACAAAAAGCTTTTTACGCTCGTCCAAGGTTGCCTTAATCATAATACTAGCTAAGTACACCAAAATGGCTATCGCAATACCTTTAAATATAATATTTACTATGTTCTGATCTCCCAAAAATGTTCCCTCCGATCCTAGTGATTTATAGGCCGAAAGCAAATAAGCAATAAGAGGGGCGCACAGAACCGTTAAAATAGGAATTAAAATTCCCTGCTTTATTCCCCATACTTTTTTGTGCATTACTTCCTTATTTGGTGGCAGCCCTCTATCACCAAATACATTTTTTCGAATACCACTCCAAAAGACCAAAAGACCTGTAAGCATCCCAATTCCTGCTAAACCAAAACCATAGTGCCAACCATATTCGTAAGCCAACCAACCGCACAATAGTGGAGCTATCCATCCTCCAATGTTGATTCCCATATAAAAAATAGTAAAGCCGGAATCTTTCTTAGGATCCCCTTGCGGATAAAGCGTACCAACAAAGGTTGAAATATTAGGTTTAAAAAAACCATTACCTACAATGATGAGCGCGAGTGCTAAGAAAAATGCAATTTCATTCTCGACTGCCAGTACAAAATGGCCTATAGCCATTAATATACCACCTAAGAAAATTGAATTTCTCATACCCAAAATCTTATCTGAAATCTGCCCGCCAATTACTGTGGAGGCGTAAACTAAAGATCCGTAAGATGCATATACCGCAGCTGTTGCAAAATCTCGCTCCACTAAAGCTTCAAAAACAACATCGACCATATAGAGGGTCAATAAAGCTCGCATACCATAGAAACTGAACCGTTCCCATAACTCTGCAAAAAAGAGATAAAACAATCCTACCGGATGTCCAAAAAGTTCTTTTTGAGGTTCTGGTTTAATATCTGTCATAATTCTTTAGATTTAGTTGGTTATGGTTTGCTTACAGTTTAGACTTTACAAAATCGGTCATTTTAGTTTATAAATGAATGCGCGTGTTACCGCCATAGATACCATGATTCTTAGCTGGATAAATACCCCATTCAAACTGTTTATTCGCTTGGATTAAGGCTTCTACCATGCGCATCGTATTTTGCACATGTACATTATCATCGCCAGACCTATGAATCAATAAATAATCGCATAAAAAGATAAAATTTGTTACGTCTTTCAAGTTTACCACTATTTCTGTAAAAAACCTTGAAATACGGTAAAAAAGACAAGGGTAGCTAAACGATGTAAAAGGTCATTTTCATTCATACCAATATTCTTATCTTTACTTTTTAATTCCAAAAATAAACCTTTACTATTTTGTTGACGGCTTTGTGCATTTGTCAATAAAAAGCAGAAACCAAAATAAATGACAAAGCCGATAGGTGGTTTTTCAAAACTTTCCAAAGAACAAAAAATAGATTGGTTAGCAAGCCATTACACCAAAAATCCAGAGCAAGCTAAGCAAATTATAGCGACATATTGGAACAATGATACCAATGTACAACAGCTGCACGATGAGTTTATAGAAAACACCGTTACGAATTTATACATGCCCTTAGGCATTGCTCCCAATTTTTTAATCAACGAAAAACTATATGCCATTCCCATGGCTATAGAAGAAAGTTCAGTAGTTGCTGCGGCAAGTAAAGCAGCAAAATTTTGGATGAAGAAAGGTGGCTTTACAACAAAAGTTCTAGGCACGGAAAAGGTAGGTCAAGTACATTTTGTCTTTACTGGAGACTTTACTAAACTTAAATCTTTTTTTGATTCCATAAAAGATATATTCTTTACCGATAGCGTTCACTTGACCGGGAGTATGGCAAAGCGCGGTGGCGGTATTTCCGCTATTGAACTCAGAGATAAAACAAACGATTTAGCCAACTATTATCAGCTACATTGTACGTTTGAAACGAAGGATGCCATGGGCGCCAACTTCATCAACAGTTGTTTGGAACAGTTTGCGACCACGCTAAAGAATGAAGCCTTGACCCATAAGGCATTTACCGAAGATGAAAAGCATATTGAAGTGGTCATGAGTATCTTATCAAATTACGTCCCTAATTGTTTGGTACGTGCAGGAGTAAGTTGCCCAGTAGAAGAATTAACCTTATCCAATGATATCTCCCCTCAATTATTTGCAGAGAAAATGGTGCGTGCTGTCACCATTGCTAAAGTAGAACCATATAGAGCAGTAACCCATAACAAAGGTATCATGAATGGTATCGATGCTGTGGTCCTTGCTACAGGAAACGATTTTAGGGCTATAGAGGCCGGAGTGCATGCTTATGCAGCAAGAAACGGTAGATATAGTAGCCTTACCCATGCCGAAGTTAAAGACGGCATCTTTAACTTTTGGATAGAATTGCCCTTGGCACTGGGAACAGTTGGAGGATTGACAAAGTTACACCCATTAGTAAAACTTAATTTGGAAGTATTACAAAATCCTTCGGCAAAGGAACTAATGCAGATTGTTGCGGTTGCAGGATTAGCGCAGAATTTTGCAGCGGTAAGCTCGTTGGTAACCACAGGCATACAAAAAGGCCACATGAAAATGCACTTACTGAACATGCTAAATCAACTTGGTGCCAATACCGTTGAGAAGAAGGATTTGATTGCACATTTCAAAACCAATACGGTAACCCATAGCGGTGTAGCCAAGGCCCTAGAACAACTTAGAGACCCATCATGACGAAGTATTTTTACAGTAATGGGAAATTGTTGCTGTCTGGTGAATATGCAATTTTAGACGGAGCAGAAGGATGGGCCGTTCCTACAAAATTTGGGCAATCACTAAAGACAACAGGAAATAAATCAGGTATACTTTCCTGGAAAAGTCTCGATGCGGATGGCAGTATTTGGTTTCAAGCAAGTTATAACTTGAATGACTTTACATCACTTTATTCGTCAAATAAAAAAATATCAGATGCTCTGGCGGAAGTACTGGTAGAAACTAGAAAGCTAGAACCAGGATTTCTAGAAAGCAGAGAAGGGTGTTTGGTAGAAACCGAATTGACTTTTTCCAGAAATTGGGGACTAGGCTCCTCTTCTACATTAATAAACAACATAGCAAATTGGGCTAAAGTAAACCCCTATATCCTACTTTCTAAAACCTTTGGAGGAAGTGGTTATGATATTGCCTGCGCCCAGTATGACCATCCTATCGTATTTAAAATTAATAACGAAAAACCCATGGTGCGAATCGTACAACCAGAATTACCTTTTTCCGAAGCTTTGTACTTTGTATACCTTAACCAAAAGAAAAACAGCAGAGAGGCTATAACTGCATATCGAAATCAGCAAATAGACAAATTGGCCCTAACAACAAGGATTACGGAACTCACAGAAGCGCTTATCCAAGCTGCTACTTTAGTAGAATTTGAAGCCCTTCTAAATCTTCATGAAACAATACTTTCCAACGCTTTGAACGTTCCCACAATCAAAGAGCAATTATTCCCTGATTACCCAGGCAGCATTAAAAGTTTAGGAGGCTGGGGAGGCGATTTTGTAATGGTAACTGCACAGAGACATACTTTAGATTACTTCAAACAAAAAGGATATCATACTATAGTTCCCTTTTCCGAAATGGTATTATAAAATAAATAAACTAAAACGTCATTTTGAATATGCTTTGCCCAAAAGCGAGCTAAATAAAAGATCTTGATTGACTTCCTATTGAGAAGGCTTCCTGCATATAGCTATACCAGAGGAAAATTACCCTAAAATGGCTTTAATAAAGCTTTGTAATAAAAAAAGCCTCCACATTAGGAGGCTTTTTAGTAAATATTCTTAGGGCCAATTTTTTAATAAAAAGTAGCTCTTTTATCCTCTATTTCAGCGCCTTCTTTTAACGCATTATATACAGCTGCATTAACTCTATTCGCTGCATTGTTCTTTAAGGTATTTGCATACGTACTATAGTTATCAAGCTTTGGTGCTTCCGTTCTTTGTGTAATTTCTATCATAAATACCCCAGAATTTCCTTCCAGTAGACCAGAGACACTTCCTTGTTCCATTCCGTAAGCTGTGCCTACTACAACAGGTTCACTACCTGCTCCAGGAATAGTAGGTGTCTTAACTGTTAAAGCTGAGGCCGTAGAAATAGAAACACTGTTATCCTTGGAAAAAGCATCCATAGCTTTACCTTGATTAGCTGCTATAATCTGGGCTGCTTTACGTTCCTTTCTTATGATAGGTAATACGGTCAAAGAAGCATCTTCCGTTGCCATTAAACCTTCTATATATCTGCCCGTTACCTGAGCCACCGCATAACCGTTGTTTATATTGAAACGCTTTATTGCTCCTAATTTTGTGTCCTCATTAAAGGCCCATTGTACTATATTTCGTTGTGTTCCTAATCCTGGTAGGTTTTCATCCAACTCCTTTATTTTATTTACAGGTCTTACCAAATACTCATTTGTTCTCGCAATAGCAGAAAACTCACTGTCATCTGCAATTGTTTCCATTTCGTACTTGGTAGCATCCGTGAACAGCGTGTTTATAGTTTCCTCTGAAGGAAGTACTTCTCTAGATAGTGTAGCTACCTGTAAAATATCCTCTTTATCATCAACCCTAATTATGTGAAAACCAAAATCTGTTTCTACTAGACCTACTTTTCCAACAGGATTTGAAAAAATAAAATCATCAAATTTTTCAGCTAACCTACCTTCTTGAAAATAACCTAAATCTCCTCCTTGCGGTGCGGAAGGACCATCAGAGTTATCTATAGCAAAAGTGGTAAACTCCTCTACATTATTTTTAACTTCCTTAAATAATTCATTTGCTTTAGCTTCCGCCTCTTCTTTCGTTCTAGTAACATCTGGATTCGCACGTGTTGCCCCTGCGTAAGTAAGTAGTATATGGCTAGATTTCACTGAGCCATTTGGCTTCCTACCCATCATCTTGCTAATCTTGTACGAACCACTTTCCTTATACGGACCAAAGAACTCGCCAACATTTAAAGTCATTAACGTATCTACTACGATAGCGGGTAACTCCTTTTTTGCACGGTATACCGTATCAAACTTAACATCAGAATTACGGCTTAAAAAGGCCGTCATATCCTTTGTGTTTCTGAACCCTCTTAAGGTATCGTTACGATCAGTCTGTTCGTTATATTCCACTGTATCTTCCAATAATTCAGTAATAGCTGCTTTCACTGCCTGATCATCTGCATCAGAAGCTCTTTCTTCAAAATAGACAAATTGAATATCTCTAGATTTTTCTATAGTATAGTCTTCTTTATGCTTTAACATATAAGCGGTAATATCATCCTTACTTACAGCAATGGTACTATCCGCGATACTAGCGTAAGGCACACGAACATATTTAATATTCATTTTCTCGTTGGCCAATTTATAAGCTAGCTCCCCTTCTTTTAGGGTTGCACCTACACCTGCCTTTACTAGGTTAAAATAGGTTTGTTCTTTTGCCATTTGCACAATCTGCTCTTCTGTCTGCAACCAAGCCTCAAATTGCGGAGGATTGTTCACTTTCCAATCCATAACCGTCTGCCTGAATAAATTGGGGTCAAAAACTCCATTTTCATCCTGAAATTGTGGATTTTGACCGTAGCCTGCATTTTCAAGGAAGTCAACAATTTGATCCTGCTCTATCCCTATCCCTAAGTCGTTGAACTGCTCTCCGAGTATACTGTTCCTAACCTCTTGATCCCAGACTTGATTCATCACCTGTAGTGACGATGCTGTTGGACCTACCCTCTTAGAGGCAATCTCTACCTTTTCTCTGAAATCGTCTATGGAAAGTTCGTTACCATTTATCTCAGCTACGGAAGAACCAATTTTTCCTTCACCTCCTAAAGCGCTGCTGGTAAACACACCAGAAATCACAAATGCAAATAACGCAAGACCAATAATCAGGATTAAAACTGTTGTACGTTTTCTTATATTTTCTAAAACTGCCATTCTTTGGAATAATTAAAATCAGTTTGCGAAATTACCATTTTTAATTGAAA
>CAZDOW010000051.1:0-23676 GCA_964507115.1 uncultured Maribacter sp. | reverse complement strand
CTACTTCGATTCCTAAGGCTTTCTTTGTAGCCCAAAAATCGATACGTGTCTTTTGTTTTTCTGGATACAGCTCCATCAAGATGACATTTTCAGGGTTCTCATCACCAACAATTACTTGCCGGACTTCTTTTATATATTGATTTTCATCCAAACCGCTAAAGAAATAATCAAATCCCTTTTTTGGCATAGCCGGATAGTTATTCAAAAATGCTTTCCCTAAAAAAGGCTGATAAAAAAATAGGGTAGGGAAGGCTTGTAGTTCAATTAATTGCGGAGTAATACCCCCTTTACCATCCTCACAAAGTCCAAAATCAATGGCTAAAAAATGCGGTTTTTCTAGTTTAGAAGGGGATTGTATTTCCTTGGGTACAAACTGAGCGCGGATTTTATCAAAATCCAATTGCCACAATTGATTTATGATACTTTCACAAGCATCAAATATTTCATTTTTTACGCTCTTACTAATAAAAACTGGAGTTTCCGATGATCGGAAGGCGGTTCCTTCTCCATAGGTGTCCACAATTTCATTTTTCAGGTTTTCGTAGTATTCTTCTTTAAAACCGGCATTGAACTGTTTCCTGATTTTTGAAATCATGCCATTTGTGATTTTGTTTTGCAAATAGCTTCTGCCGCTAACTTTAAAAAACGAGGGATAATCACAGCATTTGTTTTCATAATCTTATCATCATCATCGAGATGTTCTAACATATTTTTATATTTCCTTTGTCCATGTTTTTTAATCACGATTGCCTTTTTATCCTCCCGTTCAAAATAGCGTGTCATCCCCTCCGCATCTGCCTCTGGATGAAACTGGGTGCCAAATATCTCATTGGAAAAACGAATAGCCATAACAGCACGCTCCAAGGCTACGGTTGGCCTATTCTTCTCAATACACAACACTTTTCCATCTAAAGAGTCTAATTTCCATTCTTTGGGGCCAATTACTTGGTAGTCCCTAGAATCTACAGCATAAAAAGGGTCGTCTAAATCTTGGAACAAAACCTCGTGCTTCCCACTTATGGTCTTATGCATAGGTAAAACCCCAAAGGAAGTTGACCTACGCTTTGTTACTTTGGCCAAATCCCAATGCAAACATGCCAATTGAAAAGAATGGCAAATAAGAAAAAGATGCTTTTTATTGGGTTTGGAAAGATTATGCAACAAAACGGCATCCAAGAAATTAAAATAGGCATTCTCCCATGGCTCGCCTACAATCAATGGTGTTCCAGGACCTCCAGACGATATAAACATATCGTAGTCCTTAATTTTTGGTATTTGGTTTTTAACGCGGACATCAAAAACATCGTAATTCCCGTTTATCCCCTTCTGACTTAAAAACTGTTCTACCAGCATGTTAATACAGCGCATCCCTTCATTAGCATACCCAGCATTCATATCTAAAACAGCAATTTTATATTTTCTATTCATCAAACATTTATCAGTCTAGCTAGCGTAAAAAAATGGTTTTACTTTTAAAACAAGGTCAGGATTACAATCCTTTTTTAGTCTGGGCCACTACGTATTCCATTACCTTTTTAAGGTCATTGGTATCTTCATAGACCTTTAACTGCCTATCTGCACCAGAGCCTTGTTCCAGCATTTGATATACATAGTTTACTTCTGTACGGCAGCCGAGTTCGTCCACAACATCATCAATAAACTCTAACAATTCATTAATCAATGCTGGGAAAGGAACTTCTTCTTTCCTTCCAAAGTCAACTAATTTAGCGTCAACACCCCAACGGGCAGCGCGCCATTTGTTTTCGTTAATCAAAATACGTCGGTACGATCGAAAACTTTGATTCTTTTGATGCAGTTTGCTTAATTTAGCTATGATACATTGCATTAATGCTGCAATACATACCACCTCATCAACAGTCATTATCATATCGCACACCCTAAATTCTACTGTTGGGTAAAACGGATGCAAGCGTATATCCCACCAGATTTTCTTGCCGTTGTCTATGCAGTTTGTTTTTACCAATAGATTTACAAAGTCATCATACTCTGGAACACTTGCAAAATAGGGAGGGATTCCCGTCCTTGGAAACTTATCAAAAATTTTGGAACGGTAGGATTTGAAACCTGTATCCCTACCTTCCCAAAAAGGGGAGTTGGTAGATAAGGCGTATAGGTGCGGCAAAAAGTACCGAGCTACGTTCATAATCTGCAAACCTTCCTCCCTACTGGGAATAGCCACATGCACATGCATTCCAAAAATGAGGTTAGAACGGGCAACATCCTTCATTTCGTCAATAAGCTGATCATACCTTGGGTTAGGCGTAATCAGCTGCTCACTCCAATGCGAATATGGATGCGTCCCCGCAGCGGCTACTTTTAACCCTTCTTTCGCAGCCAATTCAAAAATCTGCTGCCGTAAATAAGAAACCTCATCTCTAGCTTGACCAATATTCTCACAAACATTAGTCCCCATTTCTACCATGGATTGATGCATCTCTTCCTTAATCCGTTCTTTTAAAAAGACTTTTCCACCATCTATAATCTTCGACATCTGGGAATGAAGCTTTAAGCTATCGCCATCCAGAATCTGAAATTCTTCCTCTATTCCCAGTGTGAACTTATGCATAATCGTGTCTGCTTTTAGTTGACTTTCTTATTTCGATTTTTTTACTGCTGCCTTTGGTTTTGCTGTAGTTTTTTTAGCGGTTGTACTTTTTGCTTTAGCGGGAGTTTTTACGGCTGCCTTTTTAACTGGAGCAGCTGTTTTCTTAATAACTGTCTTTTTTGCCTGAGCAGCAGTTTTCAAAGCACTTTTTTTGACTACGGGCTTTACTGGAGTGGAGGCATCTCTAACGTAAGAACCCCAAGAAGTCCCGTTTTTCTTTGGCTTGTGTGCCTTTGCTTTTTCAATGGCAAGCTTTGCAGAATGCTCCACAATCCAATCAAAATTTTCTTGCCCTACGGAATTGATGTCCGCATCTGGTGCGGGGTTACAAAAATCGATAGCATAAGGGATACCATTACGAATAGCGAACTCAACGGTATTAAAATCATACCCCAAAGCTTTGTTTAGTTTCAAAGTATAATCGGTAATGACTTTCATTAATTTTGTATGCTCTTCACCTTTAGTTTTAGGCTCTGTAGCATAACGTGCGTGAAATTCGTTCCGTGGCTCATACGGCATAATGTGGACGTATTTTTGACCCAAACAGTACACTCTGTAATAATCTTCAAACTCAATTTCCTCTTGCAATAGCATTACCAACTGCCCGGTTTCTTCCAAGCATTCAAAAAGGTTATCCGAACTCTCTACTTTGTATACATTTTTCCATCCACCACCATCATGCGGTTTCATGTAAGCTGGAAACCCAATGTAATCAAACATATACTCCCAATCCAAAGGTGCTTTTAAGTTTCTAAAAGAGGTCTCTGAAGTATCGTCTGGTCGTTCTTTCGATGGCAATAGCACGGTTTTGGGAACAGGAACACCCAGTTCCATTGCCAAACAGTTGTTAAAAAACTTCTCATCGGCACTCCACCAAAACGGGTTGTTGATTACTGCAGTTCCCATCAAGGAAGCATTTTTTAAATACGCGCGATAAAAAGGAACACTCTGCGAAATACGGTCAATAATTACATGATATCCGTAGTCTATTCCTTGTTGTAATTTATCAATTTGAACAGCTTCAGCGATAATTTCACCTTTGCCCATTTCGTTTACCTTATCTATAAATGCCCACGGGAAGGTGTCTTCCATCCCAAATAATATCCCTACTTTTTTTACCATCTTAATATTTTTAAAATTTATTTTATTTATTCTTTACGTTTATTATGCTAGTTTAACACTGCTGCCTTTGGTATAAAATCAGAGGCAAAAGCCTTAAAAGTACGTTCCTAAATATTCCGGGAACATCATTTTCCACAAAGGCCAATCATGGTCTTGCCATTTTTTTTCATCATACCAATGTGCTATTCCTTTGTCGTTTAAAATACCAGACATACGCTTGTTTTTATCCAAACAGATATCCCAATCGGAAGTTCCCAAAACAATTTGCATGTGATTGTATTTCCAACTTTCCTCGTTTTGCATAAACTCATCTGGACAATTGTAATAAATGCGCATATCTTCGGAAAGCGGTGTCATATTCCGAATACTAAAAGCGGCACTCATAACGATGAGGTGAGAAACTAAATCAGGAAAACGAAAAGCTACGTTAGCCGCGTGAAAACCTCCAAAGCTAACCCCAGCGACGCCAATTCTATCGGTATTGCATTCTCGTTGAATATACGGAATGAATTCGTCCTTTAAAAATTGCATATACAATTCGTAATTATGAATCTTTGTTTCAGAGTCCATATTGTCATCATAAAAAGATAACATATCTATGGTTTCCACATTGTAAAGTTTAACCCGGCCCTCTTCCACTAGGTTCATGACTGATGCGTTTAATCCAAAATCAGAATTCTGGGTGTATTGTCCGCCTGAAGAAGGGAACATTAAAATGGGATGTCCCCAGTGCCCAGTAACCTCTACCATGATATTACGGTTTAGGGTGTTGGAGTAATAAGGAATATGTTCAATTTTTGCCATATGTTAAATTTATCCAAAAGGATTAGCAGTCAACTATTTAGGGGCGCAAAAGTAATTTATTTTTTAACATAACAAATTTAATTTTTTACTTATCGTTATACTTGCACTCGCTTATCGTAATATATGGGATTTCAGATAGATTTTATTAGTGCAAAAGGTGATTTTTTTTCAAATAAGCTGAATAGAAATATAGTATTTCGATTTGTAGCACCGGGTAATTACAGAAAAAGTGACGAACCCTTCCCCGTTCTTCTAATGAACGATGGCCAAGATTACCAAGCTATGAATTTGGAAAACACGCTAACCGAAGCATTTTCCAACATATCCCTAAAACCTTTTTGCTATGTAGGAATCGAATGTAATGACAACAGAATCAACGAATACGGGACTGCTAGCACACCAGATTTTAAAAACCGGGGAAATAAGGCGGCGGCGTACTCCAAATTTATCCTAGAGGAATTTATCCCCTTTTTGAAAACCGAATTCAAGCTTTCTAAAGACCATACCGATTGGGTGTATTGCGGCATGTCCTTAGGTGGGTTGTCTGCCCTGGATATCGCATACAACCGCCCAACTTATTTTAATAAAGTTGGAGTTTTTAGCGGTTCTTTTTGGTGGCGTAAAAAGGCATATGTAAAAGGAGATAAATTAGACAGAAGTCGAATTGTTCTAGATGTCATAAAGAACAGAGCATATGTAGCCGGGCAAAAATTTTGGTTTCAATGTGGTACTGACGATGAACGTGCCGACCGAAATAATAATGGGATTATTGATGCTATTGACGACACTTTAGATGTCATTAAGGAATTGGAAAAAAAGGGGTATACGTATCCTGGGGATATTACTTATTTAGAGATGAAAGGTGGTAAACACGATTTACCTACTTGGGCACGTGCCTTCCCAGAATTTTTGATGTGGGCATTTCCCTCAGCAGCGCATCCTAAAGAGTAAGGAAGTCTGCTATAAGCGTGCATAAGATTGGAGAAGTTCTAAGGTAGTATACTCCAAAGCCTTTTCGTGTGTAGCTTCCAATATTATTTTTGGAGCCTTACCGATTTTTTCGGCTTCTAGCCAGCGCATAATACACAGACACCATTTGTCACCCTCTTTTAAACCTGGAAACTGCCATTGTGGAATAGGTGTAGATAGGTCGTTTCCTTTAGATTTTGTGTACGCTAAAAAGGCATTTGTAATAATTGCGCAAACCACATGGGTTCCATAATCCTCCGCCCCTGTTTTGCAAAAACCATCTCGATAAAAACCTGTTTTAGGTTCGAAACAACAAGAGCATAAATCGGTTCCTAATACGTTTCTTGATTTTTTTTCCATTCGTTATAAAAATTAGCAACTTCATCAACACGCTTGAATTCCTTGTTAAGAATTTTACTTGCCAGTACTGGGCAGTCGTTAAAAAAAGCAGCTAGTCTTTTTTTTCTTAATCCGAAAATACCTTGTCTAGTCCTTACCAGTTCAGTACCATTTTCTTTCATAAAGTAAGAGAAGAAATCAATATACCCCGAATCAGCATCTCGAAATTCTAAAAAATAATGATTTACATACCCTCGAGATATCAACTTTATAAACACCTTTTCGTCGTCATTTGATGTTACGTTGTAATCTTGGCTCAAAAAACCAACAGCATCAGCCAAACCTATGCTTTCGTAAAGGGCTTCACCTTTCTTGTAGGATAAAATTTCATCTGGGCCATACTTGGATTTCCCCTTCCCTCTAAATCTTATTTTCTTATATAATTTTCCAAAAGGATCAGGTTTTCGGTCTTTTACAAGCCCAGTAATGGTGTCGCCATTATTTAGGACGATATAACCGCCCTCAAAGTGTTTTTGAGCCAGCAAATTGACGGGTAGGCAAATAACTACCGTCAAAAGAAAATAAATAACTACCCTTTTATGAATGCTTAACACCTTTAGACCTTTATAAATATCTTTTTCTTGTACAAGAAATATGCCAAGAAGCAATAAAAGGCAACTACAGATAGTCCATATAACAGCGAAGATGATTCCATGGACATGAAATCATGCACATATACATTTTGAAAAAGCCACCCATGCAATGAAGTATCCCCTATTTTAATCTGCCCCATTATTTTAGCGATGAAACTGGATAAAAAGTAGACTACTATCGCGTTTGCACCTGCGTACCTGAATATGCTGCCAAACTTTAGCTTTTTTACATCGGTCAGATAATAAATTAATGCCAACACTAAATTGGCCCAGCCGGCAGTTACGAGCACAAAACTGCTGGTCCATAAGGCTTTGTTGATAGGAAAAATTAAATCCCAAAGATGTCCAATAATTAGAAGAGTTCCGCCTACACCTACTAAAATAGTTGCCTTTTTTGTGTGTTTAGAAGTCAAGATT
Source organism: uncultured Maribacter sp. (assembly GCA_964507115.1). Lineage (GTDB taxonomy): Bacteria > Bacteroidota > Bacteroidia > Flavobacteriales > Flavobacteriaceae > Maribacter. Next base: position 16,746 of record CAZDOW010000051.1, on the reverse strand, counting down.
AATCCTGTAAAAATCCCCAACAACGCGCTTGCAATTGAAGGTACCGTACTTAATAGCCCTTCTGGGTCATAATCGTCTTTGTAGTTATGTGTGCCGAACATTTTCACATCTAACCAGTTGGCCAAATTGTTTGGTGCTCTATCCAAGGTAGATTCAATTCCATTTACAGGCACCAGGGTCATGAGCAGCCAATACCCTATGAGTAAGGTTAAGGTTATTGCAATCAATGTTTTCCATTTAAAATTCACAAACAGTATTGCCGTAAAAAAGAAGACCACTCCAATGCGTTGCAATACCCCAGGAAAACGAATATCAACAAAATCCTTAAAAAAAGGGAAACTAATGGTAAATGCGCCTAAGAAAAGTCCCAGACCAATTAGCTTTAAACTTCTAACAGTTATTTTTTTATAAACCCCAGAATTTATTTTTTTGTTTTGATACGAGAATGCGATTGAGGTACCCACGATAAATAAAAAGAAAGGAAATACCAAGTCGGTTGGCGTATAGCCATGCCATTTTGCATGTAAAAACGGAGCATAAACATGAGACCATGTTCCTGGCGTATTTACCAAAATCATTAAAATAATAGTAGCTCCCCTAAAAATATCAACCGAAAGAATCCTGTTTTTCATCTGAATAAAATTAACCAATAAGCTATTTATAATGACCTTTTTAGCGAAACACACTAAGTGCATTCATCGCTAGAGCAGGTTACCTTTCATCCTATTCCATGCTTTAATAAGTAAAAAGCCAGCAATAGCAGAAACACCAGTTAAAATAAGTGCTAAGGTAGTTTCCCCATAAATCCAGTAGCCGGTAGCGAACATGATGGAATAAATTAGTGCCACACCCAAAAGCATTGCAGTAATACCAGAAGGGACACTCCATTTTTCACTACGCTCGATAATTTCAACATTATCTACCTTTGCCTTGCGCACCACTTTTGACCATCCTGGTCCTCCAGGTTGGGTTTTTCTATAGAAACTACGTAAGGTTTCATCAGATTCCGGTTTGGTAAATACAGTAACTAACATCCAAATAGTAGTAGTAACAACTACTACAAAAGGATACTCTGCCCAGTCAGGGAAAACTCCCACCTCAGGCGCAAACAGAATCTCTCCCAAATTAGTTTTGGCTAGTACCATAACAATAATTCCGGAAGCGAACATGGCGGTAATCTCACTCCAAGCGTTAATACGCCACCAGAACCAACGCAAGATAAATACCAATCCTGTTCCTGCTCCGAATTTTATCAAAAGGTCAAAAATTTCAAATGCATTCTGAAGCGTCAAGGCGAATAATGCACTTAACACCATTAATACGATAGTTGAAATCCTACCTACTGCAACCATTTGCTTTTCTGTCGCATCAGGGTTTATCTGTCTTTTATAAAAATCAAATACAATATAGGAAGACCCCCAATTCAATTGCGTAGAAATTGTGCTCATATAGGCTGCAATCAAAGAAGCAAGAACTACGCCCAAGAGTCCGCTTGGTAGCTTAGTCAACATGGCTGAATACGCAAGATCATGTCCCAGTTTACTCTCCTCAATATTAGGAAATGCAGTAGCGATACTAGCAATATCTGGATATACTACTAAAGATGCCAAAGCAACTAAAATCCATGGCCAAGGGCGCAATGCATAGTGCATGATATTAAAAAAGAAGGTTGCACCAATAGCGTGGTTTTCATCTTTTGCCGCTAGCATACGCTGTGCAATATAGCCACCGCCACCTGGTTCTGCACCAGGGTACCATGAGCTCCACCATTGCACCGCTAAGGGTATTATTAATAAAGTTATAAGTGTTTTTCGATCACTAAAATCCGGTAGAATAGATAGTTTATCGGCAACATTTTCATTGGCCATCAACGCATCAATACCGCCAACCTCTGGAATGTTTACTAAATAATATGCAGCACCAATAGCTCCAGCCATGGCTACGAAAAAAAGAACAAAATCGGTGTATACAACACCTTTAAATCCGCCCAAAGCACTAAAAGTAACAGTTATCAATCCGGCTCCTACAACGGTTTGCCAAGGTTCCAAGCCTAACATAATACCGCCAATTTTAATAGCCGCTAATGTAACCGATGCCATCGTAATTATATTGAACAGACCACCCAGGTAAATGGCGCGGAACTTTCTTAAAAAACTTGCAGGTTTTCCGCCATAGCGCATTTCGTAAAATTCCAAATCAGTGTTTACGTTGGATTTACGCCATAATTTTGCGTAAACGAAAACGGTGAGCATACCGGTAAGTAAAAAACACCACCAAACCCAGTTTCCTGAAACTCCGCTGGTTCTAACAATATCGGTAACCAAGTTAGGCGTGTCTGTGGAAAATGTAGTCGCTACCATAGATAGTCCTAACAGCCACCATGGCATTGTGCGGCCAGAAAGGAAAAACTCGGATGAACTTTTACCTGATTTTTTTGAAACGTAAATCCCTATTCCCAAGACTATTGAGAAGAAGACTATAATGAAGCTATAGTCGAGCGTGCTTAATTCCATAATTCGGCAGTTGGTTATCCTCTAAAGATAAAATTATTTGGAATACTTTTGCTCTTTGATCGCTCAACAGCTTTTGCGCTCATACTAACGACTATGGAAATTACGCTAACTTCTTGGATTCTTGCCTTCGCAGCAGCTTTTGTCATAGGTCTTTCCAAAGCTGGAATTAAGGGCATTGCGGTCATAAATGTTACTTTTATGGCACTAGCTTTTGGAGCTAAGGAATCTACAGGAATGGTCGTGCCTTTGCTCGTACTCGCCGATATTTTTGCGGTAATCTACTACAATAGGCACACACAATGGAAGTACGTATTTAAGTTGCTACCCTGGATGATAGTAGGAGTACTCATAGGTGTTTATGTAGGTAAGGATCTTCCCGAATCCTTGTTTAAAATAGGAATGGCCATAATTATACTGATTACGGTTTTTATGATGTATTGGTGGGACAGGAAGAAAATAAGAACGGTACCTAAGCATTGGATGTTTTCAAGTTCTATTGGTGTTATTGCAGGAATAACGACCATGATCGGAAATTTGGCAGGTGCCTTTTCAAATATTTATTTTCTCGCTATCCGATTGCCAAAAAATCATTTTATAGGAACAGCAGCATGGTTATTTCTTATCGTTAATATTATAAAACTGCCCTTTCATATTTTTGTCTGGAACACCATCTCCCAAGAAACCTTGGTCCTAAACCTCAAACTTTTACCGGGAATACTTGTGGGCTTCTTTATTGGTATAAAAATCATCAAGTTGATAAAAGAGGCTTTTTTCAGAAAAATGATCCTGGTTCTTACCGCACTAGGCGCCCTGCTTATCTTGTTTCAATAAATATGGGTATAGAAAACTAATATAGGGACTAAACGAGGACCGATTGTTTCTTAAATATTTGTTAATATTAATATTAATGAATATCTTTCCAATTGGAAACCAACACCTTGTAAATCATGAACATTAAGCAGAACACATTACCCTTGGAGATTATTTCTGATGTTGTCGTTATTTTTGGGTTCGTTGTAGCTTTGTTTATTTACTCCCAATATTCGCATGAAATAAGCGAAGAGTTAAATCTAATTACAACCAGTATTGTAGAAGATTTAAACAACAGCTTAGCTAGCACATCTTCCAAAAAGTGAGTTTTGTTAGTGTTCATAAGTAATGCATGACTGCACATTATTTGAAGTGAACATATTTCTTGACTACTATTCTAAGGCTTTTTCAAAATCTTCCGTAACCAAAAATGTGTAGGTATCTTTTTGCGATTTGATTTAATCATCACAAAACGTATAGTAACGCTGCAAACTCAGGATACTTTTAGAATTCTACACTATTCGTGATAATCACAATAGGGAAGGGTTAGACATCACTTTTGACAGCCTACAAAACAATTTGATGCCAAAAAAGTAGTTTACCTTTAAAACGGCAAGGGTCTTACCCTATAAAAATGCATTGGTAAGCACCATTAAACCTTTAAGATGAACCAATTTCTAAGTTTTAGTTTAATCTCCTTTTTTTGTTGTGTAGCGGGTTTCTCCCAAGATTGGCAAACCAATTTTGAAACAGCTAAAACTATGGCAAAAGAAGATGAAAAAAATATTATTCTGGTTTTTCAGGGATCTGATTGGTGTGCGCCTTGCATAAAACTTGATCGTGAGGTGTGGAGCACGGCAGTTTTTCAGACCTATGCGAAAGAACATTATGTAATGTTACAAGCAGATTTTCCTAGAAAAAAGCAAAATGCGTTATCCAAAGAACAAGAATTAGCGAATGGAATTCTAGCCGAAAAATATAACAGGAAGGGTATATTTCCTTTAGTAGTTCTTTTGGATGCCAATGGAAAAGAATTGGGGCAGACAAGTTATAAAAAACTTCCGCCGGCAGACTATATTAAAGAACTAAACAGCTACTTGAATTAATTTTGAAAAACACACTCGTTTTCATATTTGTCACCTTTTGCATTACTGTTGAAGCGCAGCGGTCCTACAAACAAACCCTGAAACTAATGGGCAGCAAATTTGAGATTACTGTGGTAGCTAAAGATTCGGCTGAAGGAGCCGGTTTTATAGGTATGGCTATTGACGAGATTGCCCGAATAGAAAAATTGATTTCCTCTTGGGACCAAAATTCCCAGACCGCTGCAATCAACATGGCTGCTGGCAAAAAACCGGTAACGGTTTCCCAAGAACTTTTTAATTTAATAGACCGATGTTTAAAAATTTCAAAACTGACAGATGGCGCGTTTGACATTTCTTATGCCTCCATGGATCGTATCTGGAAATTTGACGGAAGTATGAAGACAATGCCTAGCGAAAAGGCCATTCAGGAATCGGTTTCTAAAGTAGGTTTTGAAAACATTATCTTAAATAAACAGAACACTTCAGTTTTTCTTAAACTCCCTGGTATGAAAATAGGTTTTGGTGCCATAGGTAAAGGATATGCGGCAGACAGTGCAAAAGCATTATTAATAAAGGGAGGCGTTTCTTCGGGTATTATAAACGCATCCGGCGACATGAACACGTGGGGAAAACAACCCGATGGCAGCGAATGGAAAGTTGCCCTTACCAACCCTATGGATAAAACCAAGGGATTTGGTTTGCTTCCCGTGGTGGACAAAGCGGTGGTAACATCTGGCAACTATGAAAAATTTGTCGCGTTTAACGAAAAAAAATATTCCCATATTATTGATCCAAGAACAGGGTATCCATCCACGGGCATTTTAAGTGTCACGGTTTTCGCACCTAAAGCAGAGCTCGCGGATGCGTTGGCAACATCGGTATTTGTCATGGGAAAGGAAACAGGATTGGATCGTATTAACCAACTACCCAATGTGGAATGCATTATTATTGACGAAAAGGGCACCGTTTTTCAATCAAAAAATATTAAAATAAACACACTAGGATTATGATACGAACACTCTTTATTGCACTACTACTTACATGCAGTCTTGGCAGCTGTGTGGTGGTAAAGGAATATGAAAAGGTAGCCATTAACGACCCAGATATGCTCCTTTCCGAACAGCCTTGCGATCGTAATGTAACAATTGCGCATACCTATAGAGAGGGTGCTGCGGGAGCAAACGGAGGGAAGACCGGCGGTGGATGTGGGTGTAATTAAGTTTTTCACTTAACGCCATACGTTTCTATTTATAACTAAAAGGAAACGTATGAAAAATGATGTTGATATAAACAAAAGGAATTTCTCTTTTTACCTATGAATAGATCTAAAATAATCATATTAACTACGTTCTTCTTGACTTCGTTTCTGGTGTTTTCACAACAGCAGAACGATGCTGGAAAGGACTATAAAAAGCGTGTATTAGAAACTATAGAGGTTGATTTGTTAAGTAGCTACTATACCCAAGATGGCGATAATGCAGCTGTGACGGGTGGTCTGGGAACCGAAGAACTTACAGATGCCACTGGGACCATTATTATAGCAATCCCTTTAAACGATGATGACGTGCTTACGATTGATGCGGGCGTATCTGCCTACACTTCCGCCTCTTCAAGCAACGTGGATCCCTTTGACGGCACCAGCGAAGCAGACCCATTTGTAGCCAGTTCGGGAGCATCTAGTAATGACGTTTGGACCAATCTAACCGCATCCTACAGCCACACCTCAGATGATAGGAACAAAATCTGGTCCGCATTAGCATCTGTATCTTCAGAATACGATTATTTTTCGGTAGGCTTTGGTGGTGGTTACACGCGATTGTTTAATGAAAGAAATACAGAAATAAGTATTAGCGGAACGGTGTATCTAGATTCTTGGACAGCAATATATCCGTTTGAATTAAGGCCGTTTGCCCCAAATGGAAACGGTCTCAATAATGGATTTTTCTTGGACAACACTATCACAGGAAACACCAATTACAACCCTGACTTTACGCCGTTTGAAAACGAAAATAGAAATTCCTATAATCTTGGTCTTGGTTTTTCGCAAATCCTACACAAAAAAGTTCAAGGCTCATTGTCGCTAGACCTTATACAACAGCAAGGTTTGCTTTCTACTCCTTTTCAACGGGTATATTTTGCGGATGTGGACGACTCCTTCATTGAAAACTTTCAATTAGCTGATGCCGTGGAACAACTTCCCGACACTAGATTTAAAATAGCACTAGGCGGGCGACTTCATTGGTTTTTGAGCGATAGGCTTGTGCTGAGAACCTCTTACCGCTATTACTCAGATAGTTGGGGCATCACCTCCCATATGGCTAATTTTGAGCTACCTATTAAACTGTCGGATAAATTTACTGTATACCCTTCTTACCGGTATTACCAACAAACCGCAGCGGATTATTTCCGCCCGTTTGAAACAGCACTTTCCACGGAAGAATTTTATACATCAGATTTTGATCTTTCCGAGTATGTTGCAAATCAGTTTGGTTTTGGTGTCTCGTATACAGATATTTTTACCAAGGCCCATATCTGGAAGTTTGGTTTAAAACGCATAGATCTCAAGTTTTATAAATACGACCGAGATACGGCGTTCACTTCCAGCATCATTACTGCTGGATTTAGTTTTGAGATCTATTGATAAGAACTTGGCACTGAAAGCTATATACATCCAGATTCTTGGCTTTACCTATACCGTTCCTCTCTTCCTATAGGGTTATCCTCGTAAAAGTCAGCAAAGGTTTTATCCGTTTGATAGTTGTCCCTAAGCACGCGGTATACCATAAAAACAATCATGACTTGCCCAAGGACCGTAACGTAGAATACCCAGTTAAACGGAAAATTCATGGCGGCCATAACCGTTACGCTTATCAATACTAAGGTAGTTGCCCCCACCCAAAATAGTGCAGAATCTTTCATAATTTTTTATTTTCAATATAAGAAAAAAATCGCCTTAGTTGTGTTAAGACAATCCAAACAAAGCCATAGTAGGATACCCATCTGAAATCATATTAATATTTTTAGCTAGAGTTTTAAACTGCGATAACATCGCTTTACTTCAGAATGTATATTTTTCCTGAAATGAAAAACACTTATTCTCAACCATTTGTTAGTTCTGTTTTTGGGAAATATTTGTTTATTATTACAAGACTTTAGGTACAATTTTAAGTAAAAACCAATCTGTTTTATCTCATTCCTAAAGGGTGCTAACTACTAAATATGAAGACAAAAAAAGTATTGAAGTGGGTAGTGTTAGGCTGCTTTTTAGTTTGCATAGTATCCTGTGTAAATAACGAAGAGAAATCAGTAAAAAAGAAACCTAACATTGTTTTTATATTAGTCGATGATTTGGGTCTCCATGATTTAAGCGTTACAGGAAGCACTTATTATGAAACGCCAAACGTAGACCGTATTGCCAATGAGGGAACTGTCTTTACACAAGGGTATGCTGCGAGCAGGGTATGTAGCCCTTCAAGGGCAAGTATTATGTTAGGGCAGTTTACGGCAAGACACCAGATTACCGATTGGATTGGCGCAAAATCTGGTACTGATTGGAGAAGCTTAAACCGAAATGACAAATTATTACCGGCAGCGTATAATCATGTCCTGCCTAAAAACGACACTACGCTAGCCGAAGCATTTGCAGCTAACGGCTACAAAACCTTTTTTGCTGGCAAGTGGCATTTAGGAGAAAAGGGAAGTTGGCCAACGGATCATGGTTTTGAAATAAACAAAGGCGGATGGGACGTGGGCAGTCCTAACGGAGGTTATTTTTCCCCTTGGAAAAACCCAAATCTTAACAACAATTTTGATGGTGAAAATTTATCCCTGCGCTTGGGTAGGGAAACTGCAAATTTTATAGAAAAAAACAAGGATTCCACTTTTTTGGCTTACCTCTCTTTTTACGCAGTTCACGGTCCCATCCAAACTAGCGAAGATACTTGGGCTAAATACCGTAACAAGGCGGAGGAACAGGGCATTAAAGATTCCGGCTATGAAATGGAACGTGTTTTGCCCATTCGAACGGTACAGGATAATCCCGTATACGCAGGATTGGTGCAACAAATGGACGATGCTGTAGGCATTGTACTGGACAAATTAAGAGAACTTGGTCTGGAGGAAAATACAATTATTGTATTTACTTCGGACAACGGCGGTGTCGCTTCTGGCGATGCTTTTTCCACCACTAATCTACCTTTGCGTGGCGGAAAAGGATACCAATGGGAGGGCGGTGTTCGCGAACCCTATTTTATTAAAGTACCATGGGTAACCAAAGTAAAACAAGTGGATTTCCCTGTCACGGGAACCGATTTTTATCCTACGCTACTAGATTTGGCTGATATTCCCTTAAAACCAAAACAACATTTAGATGGGGTAAGTCTTAAACCACTGCTAGAAGGAACTGAAATTGAAGCTAGACCTTTGTTTTGGCACTATCCGCACTATGGAAACCAAGGTGGAGAACCGGCATCCATGATTCGTGAAGGCGACTGGAAACTTATTCATTATTATGAAGATGGCCGAAATGAGCTGTATAATCTAGCTACTGATCCGGGAGAACAACGTGATGTATGGGTACAGCATATGGAACATGGAAAAATTTTGGCAACTAAATTAAAAAATTTCTTACATGATGTACATGCCAACAGGCCGGCTTCCGACCCGGTATTTGACGCAAAATTGGCCACAAAGCTTCATCAACAAAAAATTGATGTTTTGCTACCGCGGCTAGAAGCGCAGCGGCACGAATTTCTATCCCCAGACTTTCAACCAAATGAGGACTGGTGGGGCAGTAAGGGGACGAAAGACTAGCGGTGTTGAATTGGAAAGGTCTAGAGGGGCATTCATCTTACTACATCAAACAATAAAGGAGATTTATATCTAAGTTGGTAATGCTGCCAAAGATTAATTAAGTCAAATTAATATGAAACATTCACACACAAAATTTTATGTGATATTAAGGACTCTTTTAATACTGTTCCTTTCTTCAGAATGCATAGCCCAATCAAAAGTGCAAAGCCCAGGCTATCTAGATTCTCTTAAAACAGAACTCCAAAAAACATGGCCGAACAATAAAACCGTTAATCTAGTATTTCATGGGCATTCCGTTCCCGCTGGATATTTTAAGACACCTGAAGTAAATACCTTGGGAGCTTACCCTTATTTGGTGTTGAAAAAAGTAAAAGAGCAGTATTCTATGGCAGTAGTTAATAGTATCGTAACGGCCATTGGTGGCGAACAGTCAGAACAGGGTGCAAAACGCTTCAAAGAAGAAGTCTTAAACCACAGGCCAGATGTGCTGTTTCTAGATTATGCATTAAATGATAGAAGCATTGGTCTTGAACGGGCCAAAATAGCATGGGAAAAAATGATAGTCGATGCCCTGGAACATGGCACAAAAGTAATTCTCTTAACGCCTACACCAGATCTAAAGGAGGATGTACTATCCGATACGTCTCCGTTAGAAAAACAGAGCCAACAAATACGACAGTTGGCCGAGACCTATAATCTTGGATTGGTAGATAGCTATGCTTTGTTTAAAGAAATCGCCAAAACAGAAAATCTACAGCACTACATGGCACAGGGCAATCATATTAATAAGAAGGGGCATGAAGTGGTCGCTGAAGCGATTATGGCGTTTTTTGAAAAATAGTATTGACCCCTTTTTGTTCATTCTACTTTTTCTTAAAATTGGCGTGGTCCCTGAGACATTATCCCTATTCTATTTTATGCCAATAGCCAAAAAGTTGTAAATTATTATCTTTAGATCCTTTGTAAAAAGTAAATTAGATTTGAATTAAAAACATCCCTATGAATCCCAATACCTCTTCCAAACTAGAAATAGTCAAAACATTGCTAAAAAACCCAGATATAGATTGGCAACAGTTGCTTATAAACGTGGTTTCCAGTTTTGATTGTACTACGGGCACTTTGCATTTCTTAGATAAAAAAACAAACCTTTTACACGTAAAAGCACATGTTGGTATTCCAGATTTTCTAGTACCCAAACTCTCTGTTATTCCTATAGGGAAAGGCATGGCCGGTATTGCTGCAGAGCGAAAAGAACCTGTAGAAATGTGTAACCTACAAACGGACAGTTCTGGCATAGCACGCCCTGCTGCCAAGGAAACCAAAGTAGAAGGCTCCGTTGCTGCACCACTAATGCTCCATACTACTTTACATGGGGTAATAGGAATAGGAAAACGCCTACCCTATGACTTTACCGAGACCGAAACCAAAGAGCTCATGAAAATAGGGGAGGCTATTAGTATGGTAATCGTTAAAGCGTAAAGCTACTCCTGCCACTCCGCAATAAAAAGATTGGTGTCACGTGTACCGCCGTTGTTTCGGTTACTGGAAAAAGCCAAATACTTACCGTTATTGGAAAATACAGGAAAGGCATCAAAAGTTTCGCCATGTGTTACGCGTTCCAAATTCTTTCCATCAATATCTATAAAATAAAGGTTGAAAGGGAATCCTTTTTCTGCTTCAAAATTGCTGGAGAACAATATTTTCTTTCCGGAGGGATGAAAAAACGGACTCCAATTCGCATTACCCAAAAATGTTAACTGTTTCAAATCGGTCCCATCGGCATTACAGATAAACAGTTCCATATCGGTGGGCTCTACGAGTCCCTGGGCCAAAAGGTCTTTATACTTTTTAATATCCTTGGGCGTTTTTGGTCGTGAAGCTCTAAAAATAAGCTTGCTGCCGTCTGGCGAAAAGAAAGCGCCACCATCATAACCAAGCTCATCGGTCACCTGTTTTACATCGGACCCATCTAAATTCATAGTATAGAGTTCTAAATCCCCACTTCTATCCGAGGTAAATACAATTTTATCCCCCTTGGGAGATACTGTGGCTTCGGCGTCATATCCAGGTTCATTTGTTAACTGTGCTGTAATATTTCCTTCTAAATCGGCCACAAAAATATCAAAGGAATCATAGACTGGCCAAACGTAATTTCCATTCTTGCGTAAGGGTACTTCAGGACATTCTTTATCCACTAAATGCGTAGAACCGTACACATAATGTTTATTGTCTGGTAGAAAATAGGCACATGTTGTGCGTCCCATTCCTGTGCTGACCATGGGCGGTTTTTTGTCTTTAAAATTCTCTTCAATATTCATAAGGAACATTTGATCGCACTCCATCCCCCAGGCTTCGTTATTGGATTGAAATATTATCTGAGTATCATCCCAGTTCCAATACGCCTCAGCATTATCTCCTCCAAATGTAATCTGACGTATACTTTTAAAGTATTTCTCTTCGGGATAGATGAGCGTATCGCTTCCAGCCATTAAGGACAGCGCTTCTTTAGGAGTTTCAGCAACGGGTTTAGTTTCGGTTTTACAGCTTGCCACTAGAAATAGAAGGAACAAAACAAAAAGAATTCTCATATGATGTGTATTTTTGGGTAAAAATAAAGGCTATGGCGCGTATAATTTCATTTTTGCTCGTAATTTTTCTTGTTTTGTCTTCTTGTAAGCAGGAGATGATAAAAAAGGTGACGCTTAAAGAGGATGTTTCTTTTCTAGCAAGCGACAGTTTACAGGGTCGTGAAACCGGTACTCCACAAGAACTTATGGCTGCTGACTATTTGCAGCAGCGTATGCAAGCTATTGGTCTTTTGCCCAAAGGAAATTCAGGCACCTACTTTCAGACCTTTACGTTCAAACCAAAGACAGATCCACATACCGATGCACAATTTGTTTCTGGAGATGGTACAATAACAGGTACGAATGTGATTGGCTATATAGATAATAAGGCCGATAAAACAGTCATCATTGGTGCCCATTACGACCATTTGGGTATGGGCGGCGAAGGTTCGCTTTATGCTGAAGGCGAAGCCATTCATAACGGTGCGGACGACAATGCCAGCGGGGTAGGCGTGATGCTACAATTAGCAGATAAATTGAAGGATTCTATCACCGGTAGTAATTACGTATTCATTGCCTTTTCGGGAGAAGAAATGGGTTTATTAGGAAGTAATTATTTCTGTAAAAACCCAACAATTGATTTTGATATGGCCAACTATATGATCAATATGGATATGGTAGGCCGCCTGCGTGACGACAAAACACTTTCTGTAACTGGAACAGGTACGGCACCTATTTGGAACCAAGTGCTTAATAGTGCAAACCCCGGTTTTAAATTGGTCCTCGGAGAGTCTGGTATGGGTCCCAGTGACCATACCTCCTTTTACTTACAGGATATACCTGTATTACATTTTTTTACAGGCCAACATGAGGATTACCATAAACCTTCGGATGATTCGGAAAAATTGAATTATGAGGGCATGGAAATGATTAGTGATTATATTATAGCCGTAGTCTCCGAGCTAGATGATGACCCTAAACTTTCCTTTAGGACCACCAAGAATGAAAGCGAGGAAGTCCCGCGTTTTAAAGTAGGCCTAGGCGTTATGCCAGACTATCTCTTTGATGGCGAAGGCATGCGTATTGATGGTGTTTCTGAAGATAGGCCAGCAGCAGTAGCCGGACTACAAAAAGGGGACGTAGTGATACAATTGGGAGATAGTACGGTGGTGGATATGATGAGCTACATGCGCGCACTATCTGCTTTTGAGGAAGGTAGTACGACAAATGTAGTGGTGGATAGGAATGGCAAAAAGGTAAAAGCTGAGGTTAAATTTTAATATTTTCTACTGGAATCTATACGCAGCTATCAGCCGAAGTCGAAGCATTTGGGAATACGGCATTGGCCAATGATTGGTTAAACAAAGTTTAAAACATGTATTTTATTCCTCACGATAACATGTTATTGACCTTCAGGCATTTTTCCCTAAATTTGTGCCCTTAAAAAGGAGACAGGAATATGCCCAAAATAGGCGACATACAACTACCAGAATTCCCATTATTACTTGCGCCGATGGAAGACGTAAGCGACCCGCCGTTCCGTGCGCTATGCAAGGAACAAGGAGCAGATGTGGTCTATACTGAGTTTATTTCTTCAGAAGGATTAATTCGTGATGCTGCAAAAAGCGTTATGAAATTGGATATTTATGAAAAGGAGCGTCCTGTAGGGATTCAGATTTTTGGAGCCAATTTGGAATCCATGCTACAATCTGTAGAAATCGTAGAAAAATCAGGTCCAGATATTATCGACATTAATTTTGGCTGCCCCGTAAAGAAAGTAGTTTCGAAAGGTGCTGGAGCAGGTATTCTAAAGGATATAGATTTAATGGTTTCGCTAACCGAGGCCATGGTAAAGCATACAAAACTACCAATTACCGTAAAGACCCGTTTAGGATGGGATGATGATTCTATAAAAATCGTGGAAGTAGCAGAACGCTTACAGGATGTGGGCTGTAAGGCCATTTCTATTCACGGCCGTACCCGTGCACAGATGTATAAAGGCCATGCCAATTGGAAACCTATCGCAGAAGTAAAGAACAATCCAAGGATGTATATTCCCGTTTTTGGTAATGGTGATGTAGACTCCCCTGAGGCTGCTTTAAAGATGCGAGATGACTATGGGTTGGACGGCGCTATGATTGGCCGTGCTAGCATAGGTTATCCTTGGTTTTTTAGGGAGGTAAAGCACTATTTTAATACAGGGGAACATCTTGCGCCGCCAAGTATGCCCGAACGTGTGGAGGCCGCTCGTAGGCACTTACAGATGTCCATTGATTGGAAGGGCGAAAAACTAGGTGTTTTTGAAACTCGAAGACATTACACGAACTACTTTAAGGGCATACCTAATTTTAAGGAACACCGAATGAAAATGGTCACCAGTGACGAATCTGTCGATGTTTTTGCAGCTTTTGATGAGGTATTGCAGAAGTTTGGGAATCATGAGTTTGAGCTGCAGGGGTCCTAACTCCCAACGCGGGAAACTATGTTTGCCCTATATAAATAATTTTGTATTTCAGGGGAACCGAATAGTGTAATTAACGAAGTCTCAAATTTGCCTAATTAATTTGAGTTTACATTTTAGTATTGGGTTTTACCGCTTCGCCATTGTACATTCAAGTAACTAGTCCAAGTGCACTGCCTTAAATTCTAATGGGTTATCAGTTTTTTATTTATTCTACTACTAGCAATCTTAGAAGCTATGACGCCCAACACAAAAATGGTAGCTAAAACAATCCCTACGTTAATGACTTGATATTCTACCGGATAGGCTAATGTGGGTGTAATTTTTAACCAACTAAACGTAAGCTGTGACCAGATCAATAACGAACCCAAGAGAACACCAATAAGTCCCCCAACACCGGTTACTAGTATACCCTGCACAAAATAGATACGCCGTAGTTCGGCAATGGTGGTTCCCAAGCTATAAAGCGTTTTTGAGTTTTGTTGTTTATCCAAAATCATCATAATGATAGCTCCCACAACATTGAAGAGGGCTATAATAAGCACTAAAGTAAAAATGAGATAGGTAGCCAGGTTTTCGGTATTCAACATTTTGTAAAGTGTACTGTTGAGTTCCTGTCTATTTTTAAGGGTGACCAAATTTTCTAGACTTACCAGTATTTGATTTCTTACAGATGCTTCATCAGCTCCGTTCATCAACTTAAAATTGATTGCAGAATACTGATTTTGTTCTTTTTCTAGTAGGGCCTGTACCAATGGTAAATCAGCAAATACGTATTTATTATCCAAGTCTGCCTCCACGGCATAGACACCACCAATGACCATGGGTAGCTGGTTGTATAAGGAATTGATACTCTGTTGCGATATGGAGCCTTCCCCAGGTTTAAAGGCATAAATTTGTAACGGACTTCTAAAATCATTAACCGTAATCCCTAAAATGCGAGAAATACCTAATCCCGATACTACTTGTTGTTCATTTATAGTCCAGTCACCATAGTACACAGTACTATCTACGCCAGTAACCTTGGTATAATTGGAGTCAATACCCTTTAGGTAGGCCATGTGGTTTTTGCCTTTATGTTCCAAATACACCCTTTCCTCTATTTCTTTAGAATAATGGGCTAATCCTTGTATTTCGGAAAGCTTATTTTCTTGTTCAGGGCTTAGCGTAAAAAACTTTCCTGTGGCGGGTAAGGCTTTAAGTTCCGGGTCAAACGAGGTGCTAAAGGAAAGACTGAAGGTTTTGAGTCCGGCAAATCCCGAAAGCACAATGAACAAGGCTGCGGAGCCGATGACGATAACCAAAAAAGTAATAAAATTTATAATGTTCACAGCGTTTTGGCTGCTCTTGGAGCGTATGTACCGTTTGGCTATGTATAGCGGAAAGTTCAATCCTTAAGTTTTTTTTCTTTTAGCCAGTAAATCTCGGTTCTCTATAGGGTTCTCCTCTCCTTTGAGGGATTTTTCAATTTTTTCAATATAGTCGAGTGAATCGTCTAGATAAAAAAGAAGTTCTGGTACGCGCCGCAATTGATTTCTTGTACGCTGTGAAAGTTCATGCTTTATCAGAGGCTGATTGGATTTGATGCCTTCCAAAAGCTCTTGCGCATTTTCATTTGGGAAAATGCTAACATAGATTTTGGCTATAGAAAGATCCGTAGTAACGGCAACTTTGGAAACCGAAATCAGGGTACCTTTAAGTCCGCCGTCAATGGCTGCTTTCTGTAGAATGTCTACAATGTCTTTTTGGATGACTCCCCCTATTTTCCGTTGTCGTTGCGTTTCCATGCCACAAAAATACGTAGAATAATGTATCTTCGATAGTAATGCTAGAGATACCGAAGAAAATTCCACATGAAGAAAATAGAACATATAGGAATTGCCGTTAAAAACTTGGAAGCTTCCAACCTTTTATATGAGAAACTATTGGGTGTCAGCGCTTATAAGGAAGAGGAAGTGGTCTCTGAAGGAGTAAAGACCGCTTTTTTTAAGAGCGGACCCAATAAAATAGAACTTTTGGAAAGCACAACGGAAGATGGCCCCATTGCCAAGTTCTTGGAAAAAAAGGGCGAAGGGATACACCATATCGCTTTTGAGGTCGATGATATCGTAGCTGAATTGAAAAGACTAAAGCAAGAAGGTTTTGTTATTTTGAACGATACTCCAAAAATAGGAGCGGATAATAAATTAGTAGCCTTTGTACATCCCAAGAGTACGAACGGGGTTTTAGTAGAGCTATGTCAAGAAGCCCCTATACGGGCCTAAACAAAAGCCAGCGATTAATTTCGCAAAACATTTTGATGATTTGTAATCCTAGGGGTCATTTTGCTTGTGCCAATTAAAAATAAATGGTAATATTGCAACCGCAATTTGCGGGTCCTATAGCTCAGCTGGTTAGAGCACCTGACTCATAATCAGGTGGTCCTTGGTTCGAGTCCAAGTGGGACCACATAAAAACCCCTATTTATAGGGGTTTTCTTGTATTTGGGGGTCACGTTT
>CAZDOW010000050.1:0-24444 GCA_964507115.1 uncultured Maribacter sp. | reverse complement strand
GAGCAATGGACTGAAAATCCATGTGTCCCTGGTTCGATTCCTGGAGGCACCACATAAAAACCCCTATTTATAGGGGTTTTCTTGTATTTAGGGTTTTAGTTCGGGGGTCACCTCTTATTGAATTTCTGAAAAGGCTTCAATTGGTGAGCGTTATTTTATTTTTTCTACAAGTGGTGGTGATTATTTTTTAAATGCGCCACAAAGAACGATACACAGCTAACCTTCATTATTTATAGTTATTTACATAAAAACTATAATCCATTGAATAGAATAATTTTGATAGGTAGTGGTTTTGTTAGGTTGCTAAATATATCCTTAGGCGTATTTACAAAGAAAAATATCTGCTTTGTTTTTATTTAAAACTGGTTACTAAGTTGGTTTAAACCGTAATTCTCACAAAATAAAAAGAAGAACGAAGCTAGTTGCACCTCGTTTTAGAATCAAAAACCACCATCCTCATCATTTCCGCCGCCTCTTCGGCCGCCTCTTTCGGATTTTTTGCTTTGATTGATTCGGTAGACAAAAGAAAGCGTCAACTGTCGTTCTCGCCATTGAAATTCACTTTCAGAGGTAAAAAATGGGGTTTGCGTAAGGGATATTCTTTTTCTTGAATTCAACAAATCCCGAGCATTTAGCGAGATGGTGCCTTTGTCTTTTAGAATATCCTTACTAAAGGCAATATCTAGCGAAAAAATACCCTGACTCCTTGTTTGCGCATTTTCCCTTGGACCACGATAAGAAGCATTTGTCTGCCAGTCTATCTTGCCGGGCAAAGTCACTTTGGAACTAAACCGAGAAAACCAACTTGTGTTTTTGGCTCCAAAATCAACACCGTTAAAACTCCCATCTGAATTGAATTGAAAGAAGTTGAAACTTCCATTTAGGCGCAGCCATTTCTGGGGATTGTACAATAATCCTAACTCCGCACCCACTCTTTCATTGGTAGAAAGGTTGATGGGTATGGAACGAATAATTACAATACCATCGTTTGTAACTTGCCCCGTTTCCTCTTGTACCCTTTCAAAAGAGTTTGTTTCTTTTTGATAATAAACAGAGGAAGTCAAAGTTAGCTTATCCCATCTTTTTAAGTATCCCAAGTCGAAGGCATTGGCGTATGCTGGATCTAAGTCAGGATTTCCTTGGAATATGTTAGTGCGACTAGACCTTGACGGAAAGGGATTTATAAAATAACCCCTAGGCCTGTTGATACGGCGATTATATCCTAGCGTTAAATTTTCATTTTCAGCAAGCTCATAAATAAAGTTTAGGGTCGGGAAAAGTCCCAAATAATTCTTATCAAAATTAAGATCGATACCTTCACCTATGGCTTCCTGTAAGATAGTTAGGTCAACACCTCTAACTTCTCCTTTTAATTGGGTATTCTCCAATCGCAGGCCAAGCAAGAAGGAAAAATCTCCAAACTTATCTCCATATTGCGTGTATAACGCGTTGATGTTTTGATTAAAAATAAATCTGTTCGTAAGACCCAAGTTAGGAACAAAAACACCGCTTTCTAAATCTTGTTCCTCTAGACTAAAATCCGTATCGGTTTCTTCCCAATTACCTCTATAGCCGGCTTCAAATTGAGCATCGCCCAAGGGTAATACATAATCCACTTGTACCAAAAATTCATTTTGCAACTCTATCTCTTGTATATTCTCACTTGCTATAATATCAGTATCCGGAAAGGTATTATTCTCGAAAATAGTAATCGGTTTTATCTCTTCGTTGTACGAATATTGAAGATCTGCGGTAAGCTTATGACCTTCTGTATTAAAATTGTTGTTATAATTTAGCGAGAACTGCGCACTTTTTTCCTCTTCCTGTTCATCTTCTACCCGCAAGGTTCTACTATCAACTTCGCCAGCAATAAATCGGGTAGTATTGTTCTCGGTTATATCTTCTCCATTGTTGGTTCTTCCAAAAGCACTAGCAGTTAACGAAGAAGTCTCCGTTAAAAAATATTCAATACCGAGGTTCATGTTAAAACCGTTATTTTTTCTATTGATGTCACGATCTTCTATAATTCTATCAAAGGCACCACTTGTATACGTATTGTCAAAAAAACCATTCCCAGGTGAATCGCGATAAGAGTACCCTATGGTATTGAAAATATTAAACTTATCTTTTCTCAAATTAAGATTAGAAGTCAAAGAAGCCGCATTTGGATACCCGACAGTGGTGTTAATGGTGCCATTAAATCCGCGGGTTTTTTCCTTTTTCAGTACAATGTTCAAAATACCAGCGGTCCCCTCGGCATCATAACGGGCGGAAGGACTCGTAATTACCTCTACTTTTTCTATAGCATCGGCCGGCAATTGACTTAATGCATCCGTAGAACCAAAACCTGCCAAGGCAGAGGGTCTACCATTAATAAGAATCCTAACATTGCCATTACCACGTAGTGCTATTGCTCCGTCAACATCAACCGTGACAGACGGAATATTACCTAGGGCATCACTTATCGTGGCGCCACTATTGGTAAGGTCTTTTCCAACGTTATAGATTTTCTTATCCAAACGCACCTCCACCGTAGTCTTTTCGCCTACCACAACCACGTCTTCAAGTTGGGTGGCATCTATTGTAAGTCGTACGGTACCTAAATCCAGAGAAGCGCTTAAATCCTGATCGTTAAGCACATAGGACTTATAGGATATATATTCAATGCTAATATTATATCTACCAGGTGCAGCTTTTACCTTAAACTTACCATCCATCCCAGTAATACCTCCGGTAACCTGATCTGGATTTTCAACACTTTGCAATACTAAAGTAGCATATTCCAAAGGCTGTCCGTTCTCTTGGTCGAGCACAGTACCAGTGACGGAGATAGTTTCATTCTGCGCAGAGCATAGTGCCATAAAAGCAAAAAAGAAGCACCCAGACAGTATAAATTTTTTAATCATTCTTGAGTTTATTAAATAGCAATTTTCAGAATCAAATTTCTAAACTTAAGGGGGTCGGATGAAGTATTTTCTTTGAACGACGGAGACTGTCATGCAAACGACACTAATAAAATGTTAAAGGTTTCTGCGAGAAGAATGTGATTACTGCTTAATGTATTTCTTGTTTTTTTTAACCTAGAACTTTTTTCATGAAGTCTTCCTTAAAAGCCGAATTAGTTTACTTAGAAAGAAAATACATATGGAAGTTTTTAAAATTAAAAGAGCAACTTCCTACTTCTCCCAAATTTCCTTTATGGCACGCTCCCTAAACTGGTTTACCTGAATCTCCTTATCAGCTGTATTTAATACTTCTAAGAACGTGTAAGCATCTTGGGTGAAATCTGATTGGTCGTTTCATATTGACGTTTATTATAGTTTCCATTTCCTTTGAAGGTTCCTTGTCCTTAAAGGAAAAAACCAGTATTAAGAAAGGAATTGATATCAGTTTTTTAGTAGCTATTCTCATAAATTAAGGATTTATTTGGGATTGAAGCTCCATATCATGCACTACTAAAATGGTACCTTTGTTGAAATCAAATACCTTTCCATGCGATTCCTTTTTGCTTTAATGCTGCTAATATTAGGCAACGTTGTAGTCCTTGCGCAATCCAAATTAGACAAAACCTTAAAGCGATTCAATTCGGAAAGTGTGCCCTATATCTATGCAGAAAACATTTACGATACAAGATCTATTATATTATTAGACACGAGAAAAAAAGAGGAGTACGAGGTGAGTCATCTAAAGAACGCTATCTGGGTGGGAGACAAAGCATTTGAACCGACCGTGGTACTGGAACAAATTCCTGATAAAGAAAAACGGATTATCGTGTATTGTTCTATTGGCATACGTTCTGAGGATATTGGCGAAAAACTACTAACTCTAGGCTACAAAAATGTACAAAACCTCTATGGCGGTATATTTCAATGGAAAAACAACAATGGCGAGGTTTACAACGGTAATGAACAACCAACAGATAGTGTACATGCTTTTAACAAACATTGGGGCAAGTTACTTTTGAAAGGGGTGAAAGTATATCAGTGAGCAGTGAGCAGTGAGCAGTGAGCAGTGAGCAGTGAGCAGTGAGCAGTGAGCAAAAATAAAATATAGTTCTTTTTAAAAAATAAAACTTGGGCATACTACAGAGTAAAAAAACCGCGACTGACGCTAAGACCATAGATTTCACCTTGGCGAAATCTAGAAATTTATTACTTATTTTCACACGAAATCCAGAACTGGGAAAGTGTAAAACACGCTTAGCGGCCAAAGTGGGCGATGAAGCAGCCTTGGATATTTACAAGTTTCTACTTAACCATACCGTAGAAATCACTTCTGGACTTTACTCGAAAAAAGCGGTCTATTATTCCGAGGAAATTTGGCAGAAGGATATCTGGGACAACACAATATTTGATAAAAAACTGCAAGTAGGAAAAGACTTGGGGGAACGCATGGCTAATGCTTTTTTGGAGGGTTTTCAAAAAGATTTTGAGAAAATTATCGTTATTGGAAGTGATATGTACGACCTCTCCCAACAAAATTTAGAAACAGCATTTGCTGCACTGGACAAAAATGAATTTGTGATAGGACCGGCAGTAGACGGCGGCTATTATCTTCTGGGTATGAAATGCTTTATCCCAGAAGTGTTTCAAGATAAAGAGTGGGGCACGCCAACAGTACTCCAAGACACTTTAACTAATTTAGCGGCGAAAAAAACAGCGCTATTAGAACCTAGAAATGATGTAGATCATTACGAAGATATTGAGAATATTGAGGCCTTTGAGCCTTATTTAAAACATATACAAAAATGAAAAAAAAACAATTAGATGAATCTGTAGCCTACCTCATCAAAAAAGGATTTGATGAGCCAGAGATAGGAATTGTATTAGGAACTGGACTAGGAAAACTGGTAGACCAGATAGAAAACCCTATTGAGGCCCATTACAACCATATTCCGTTTTTCCCATTAGCTACCGTTGAGTTCCATACAGGGAAATTAGTTTTTGGAACTATAGAAAGTAAAAAAGTGGTGGTCATGCAGGGCCGTTTTCATTTGTACGAGGGATATGATTTTCTAGACATTACATACCCTATACGCGTAATGCATATGCTGGGTATTAAAAAATTATTTATTTCGAATGCCGCGGGAGCTATCAATCTGAATTATAAAAAAGGAGATATGATGCTTATTGAAGACCATATAAACCTGCAGGGCGGTTCTCCATTGGCCTTTAAAAATGTAGCAGAATTTGGGGAACGCTTTGCCGACATGTCCGAACCATATGATCTAAACATGCGAGAAAAATTGGAGCAATTAGCTATCAAACATGGTATCTCTTTACAAAAGGGAGTGTATGCCTCCGTTGTTGGCCCACAACTGGAAACCAAAGCAGAATACCGCATGCTCAAAATTTTAGGCGCTGACGCTGTTGGTATGAGCACCGTACCGGAGGTTATTGTCGCCAACCATCTGGGACTGCCCATGGTTGCTGTTTCTGTACTTACTGATGAATGTGACCCAGACAATCTAAAACCTGTTGATATTGCAGAAATCATCTCCATAGCTGAAAAAACCGAACCCAAAATGGTAAAGCTATTTAGGGAATTAATCAAACAGTTGTAAGTTTCCTTCGGATGTCTCTACTACTTTGAAGTCTTATACAATTTAATGAAACAAGATAAGCCCTTAATCAGTATTGTTATCCCCGTTCTAAACGAGGAGGACTACATTAACAAAGTATTGATTAGCATACAGGAAAATACAACTTCTGGACGTATAGCAGAGGTATTAGTCATTGACGGCGGAAGTACGGACAATACCGTAAAAGAATCGCTTTCTTTGGGCGTTCGTGTAATTTCATCTAAGAAGGGAAGAGCCAAGCAAATGAATTTAGGCGCACAAATGGCGAAAGGAGATCTCTTATATTTTTTACATGTAGATACACTTCCGCCCAAGGGTTTTGACACCCATATCCTCAACGCCTTTACCAAAGGTTTTGAGGCAGGTTGTTTTCGGCTTCGATTTAATAGTGATAATCTCGTTCTTGGATTTTTCGCATGGTGCACGCGTATAAACCATCAGATATGCAGAGGTGGCGACCAATCGCTCTATATTTCCAAAAATTTATTTAACAAAACTGGAGGTTTTAATGAGGCCTATACTATTTATGAGGATAATGAATTTATACAACGACTCTACAAAATAGACCGGTTTACTATTATGCAGAGCACAGTAGAAACCTCTGTAAGGAGATACGAAAAAAAAGGAGTGGTTACTTTACAGTATCACTTTGGGATGGTACACTTAAAACATTATTTGGGAGCAGGACCTGCTGCTCTTTACAACTACTATAAACAACATATTGCTGTTTAGCTTACTCTTCTTCAAAATCCAATAACACACCTTCACTAATCCATTTAGCCAAGGCTTGCCTATTGTCCGGATCCAAAATCCTTCTTTGGTCTTTTTTGTTCTTAATATTCCCTATTTCTATAAAGGTCATAGCGGGATGGGTCTTTTTTACTAAATACAATGCCGTACGGTCTTCAAAAGTTCCAGAGTAGGTACGATTGGGTTGATACTTCTTGTATTTTGCATCAAAAGTTTTATGAATACTTTCTGCCAGTTTTTTGCCGTTTTTACTTTTTTCATGATGATAAAAGAAGACATCTATATTTTGACCCTTACTACGGCTATCTACATGGGTAACGATTAAACGTTGGTAGGTACCTCTATGTTTTTTGTAGAGTTCGTTTACAATAGTGACCCGCTGTTTTAAACGTGCCAATTGGTTTAAGGGAATGGTTTCATCCGGATAGGCTACTTCATCTCTGTCTATTTCTAAAATACGGTCATCGCGAATGCCATCATTTTCATCCCTTATAATAATATATACGGTAGCTTGGTGTGACAATAGTTCCTTAGCCAAACGCAGCGTAATATCATAGGCATATTCATCTTCGGCTATAGATTTATTAGCATAAACCGCCATAGCACCAGGATCGGGACCACCGTGCCCGGAAACCAAATAGTACACATTCCCCTTTAAACGATCGCTTTTTTCTAGCACGCTTTTATGTTTGTCACCAAAAATGGCAAATGCTTCACTTTTTATATCCTTATTTTTTTGGGATTGATTTTGAATGGAATCTACTCGCTGAATACTATCCATCACAACTTTAGGAATTTGGTACACCCTACCTTCATAAAGATGAACGCTATCCCTAAGGTTTGCTATATTCAAGGTTATAAAATCCTCATAATAATCATAAGGGCTCACGTCATTTTTACGTAATAAGGAAAGAATACCATCCCCTTTTTCTGCTGTAGCAGTTATTAAGGAATCTTGGGCCACGCCTGAGAAACTTATAAAAAAAAACAATAGACCATATGTAAACCAAGCTTTTACCACATCGATAAGAAAACAAAGTTCATGCCGAAACACTGAATTGGCAGATAAAATCACTCGGTGAAATTTATATTGGCGTGGTCCTGCAGAATTCCTTTTGTAATCAGCTTTGATAAGGCAGATTTTCCGGAACGAACACTAATACCGTCCTGTTCTCCATTAATATCCATAATCGTTATTGATGGCAACAAGTTTTTCGCTAGATACAAACTAAGTTCGTCCGTAAAAGGAGAAATACCCTGATTGGTCCTAATTTTTCCGAAAGCGTTCTTTTTAAAAATATCCCTAAAACTTCCTGCCAATCGTTTGCCATCAGGACTTTTATCATAGTGGTGCATTGTAATTGTAATCCCTTTTTGATTCTTCTTAGCATCCCTTATCATCAAAACCCTTTGATAACTACCATTATGTTTCAAGTACTTTTTATTAACGATACTGGTGAAATCACCTAACTCCGTTATGGAGTTTTCAAAACCATCTTTTTTGTTATCCGCATATAAAGGCACATTACTTTTTTGCAAAACATAGACTCTTGCCCCTCGCTCCATTAAATCCTTGGATAGCTTTCTCGTAAAGTCATCAAGTATTCTCACTTCGTTGTCTTGTGTTTTGTTTTCAGGGTGGAAAAAATAGTACACTGTATTTTTTAAAGTGGAGTCCTTTTGCTTCATTTTCACCAAGTCAGCATCAAAAATAGGTGCCTCAGCTGCGTCATCTAAATGTACATATGTTCCCATATTTTTGAAAGAATCAGGTGCATTTGGCAGTACGTATTTCTTCCCTACTACGAGTTCATTTACTCCTTTAATCTTGGCTTTATTCAAATCCAAAAAATCTACGTAGTACTTCACAGGATGAATACCCGATTTTCTAAGGATAGAAAAAACACCATCTCCCTTTTGGGCAATTACGGTATCAAATTTTGATTGACTAAATAGGGTGGTGCAGCTATATAAAATAACTAGATAAAACAGTGAATTTATTTTCATGCCAATGGTATCGTAATGGTTGGACAAAGATTGCTAAAAATATTGACCAATTCCAAAGACAATTCCGTTTGCGCTATTTTTTGTGATTCCGTAGCCATAATCTATTCTAAATATGGCATTAAAGATACGTTTATGCATGAATCTCAGCCCTACTCCGGGATAGATTCGTAAATTTTCACTGTCTGAGAAATCGCCAAAATCACCACCAGGATTTCGCCAAGAACCCCCATCAATAAATATATTGCTCTGCAATACAAACCAATTTTTATCTACAAGAGTATGCCGGTACTCTGTATTTAAAACAATGGCACCAGTTCCCCGATCTATGGTATTTCCAACGCCACGGATATTAAGATTATTATCTACGGTAAAGGGAGCGAATGGACTATCTACATTACTTGCCAAGCCTAAACGTAATCTATTGGCCCAATTTCCATGCTTACCGATTCTCTTGTAATACATAAAATCATTGAAACCGATAAAAAATTCGGGCAGTGCAACATCCGAACTTCCTACATACTGAAAATTTAGATTACTCCCAAAACCCTCTAGATACTGATAGAAATAATCTACATTATCATAATTGTAAATGAACTTAAACAAATGCTTATTTACATTTAAGGCCAATGGCACGTCCGGGCTTGTCGCACCAACTAAATAATTATAATCCTCTTTAAAAAGACTGAAGCCGACTTCTATCCGGTTTTTAAAATTAATTTCATAGAGACCCAAGAGCTCAAATCCCGTGTTACTGTATCTATACTCTGCCGTATCCTCTTCAAAAAAAACAGGCTCTTGGGTGGTAAAATCATTATAATTAAAGGCCAATCCCAGTTTATTCGAAAATAGGTAGGGTGCCCTTATACTAAATCCGTAAGAATTAAAGACATCCAACTGGTAAAAACCGCCCAAGGTAATATTTCTCCCTAAAAAATTAAATTCTTGTAGCCCAATCCTAAAAGCAAAGTCGTCATTTGACGAACTGAACAAATTAGCAAAAGGAATTAAGGTGAAATTTTCTTCTATACTGTAGTGCACCTCATAATTTTGTTCATCCAAAGGAAACACTTCATAGTAGGCATGTGAAATAGAGGGTAATCTTTTAAGTCGAGTTATATCCTGTTGCATTTGAAGGGAATCTATGGGCATTCCCTCTTGCAATCCCACTAGTTTTTCCACAAAGGATACTTTGGTCCGTTTTGCTCCTTTAATTTCCATTTTCGTTACCATTGCTTGCTGACCCTTTGCAAAAAAGCAACAAAGCACTAAAACGAAGAGAATATAAATTCTTTTGTTCATTCTAAGGTTTTACAAATAAAAGGCAGGAAACTTACAACGTTACTTGCGCTTACTTATTAAAAACGAATCACACTTTATAAAATATTACCGTTCCGAATAGGTACTAAAATGTTCTCGGATGATTTTTTCAGCTGGTTTGTTTTGGGGTGTAAATCTATTATCCATTTCCCCACCAGACTTCTCGTGCTGTATGAACCATTTCCAAATGTAGCCGCCAGCAAACCACTCCTCGTTCCAAAATTCCTTGAAAATAGCATTTTTAGCATTTACCTGCGCCTGTAAATTAACACCTTCTTCTGTACGATCTACCAGCCATGGTTTTTTAGCTGTAAAGTCCATACTACGGTAGCCAAACTCCGTAAAAAGCACCTCTCTATCATGGAGTGTAGCTAGCTCTGCAATTTTCATTTTCCAAGGTTGCCAGCCTTTTCGGAGTTCGTCAACTGTTGGTGTCTTAGTCTCCGATAAAGGAAAATAGGCATCGATACCTATATAATCTAGCTGTTTCCAAAAAGGAGTACGTTTATACTCGTCCCAGTTTGCCGCGTAGGTAAGTTTTCCATGATACACCTTCCTTATTTTTTTTATGAGTCGTTGCCAATATTCAGGTCTATTTTCAACAAATTTCTCCAATTCTGTTCCTATGCAGAAAATGGGTACTTGAGTCTCTTCTGCCAATTGGGCGTACGTTAAGATAAAATCATCGTATGAGTTTTCTAACTGCTGCCACTGCGCTTCAGACCTCATAGTAATGGTTCCAGTAAACTCTCCCTTCCATACCCAAATCTGAGGTTTCACCATTACTTCTATTCCATTTTTCTGTAATAGCTCAATGTATTGTTTGGCTCCTTTCCTCGTTTCCCCGAACCACTGTCTGTCTGTATCAAAAATAATATCAGGATTCGCTATGTCACGCATAAAACCAAAAGGCATTACTGCGGCACTATTGGCGTTTACCTGAAGCACTTCTTCTACATGAGATTGTGCTGCCTCTTCCCGGGATGCTACAAAACTTACGCCATTTATTTTTTTCTGCGCCTCACCGGTACAGCAGTACTGTAAACAACATATAAATAAAAGCCCTAGGTTTTTCATGGAAACTACTTAAAGTCCCTAAATTAGGTATTTTATATACTGATTGAAATTGCTGATTAAAAAATACCCCTTAAACCTAGGTTAAATGTTTGTCCTAAACCTGTGTTGTTTCCTCGTACAAAATTGGTGTACAGGACTTCGAGGTTCAAGGCATTCGTAAGCTGATATTTTGCTCCACCTCCCAAAGCGGTAAAATCTTGAGTAAACTCGTTACCCAAATCTAATCGTTGCGAGTGTTGTGCCAAAACCAAAACTGTAAAATTCCTTGATGGAAAATAACTTAAGAAAATACCCGGATTAAGGTTTAAGCTATTGTTAGCGAAACTTCCTTCTATAGTATTACCATTTGCATCTTGAACTGAAGCTTTTCCAAAATTTAACTCCGTCGTCAACTCCGAAAATAACTGCCATTTGTCACCAGGAAAAGTATAGTCGTAAAATAATCGATTTTGCCAAACAAAACCGTTCTGTTCTAGAAACACTGATTGTCTAATCCTATTAAAACTGCTATCCACTAGTCCATCTTCGGTCTCATTGTCTATCAAAGGAATAAAGAAAGAACTTTGGATACTAAAACTACTTACAGATGCGAATGGCACAAACTTTATAGAAGGTGCAAGCGCTGTCAATCCAGATCTGGCAGTTCCTACTTGGCCATCAAATTTAAACACATCAAGTGCATTCCTATCATTAATAACGTTAGAACGTAACCTAGCAATAAATCCAACATTCCATCTGTTATTGTTTCCAACACCAGTATACGCTTCCAACGTAGATGTGAAAAACGTCTGTCTAGGCTGTGTTCCAGAAGCAAAGGTGCTTTTCGTCTCTGTATATAAATTGTTAAACCATTTTAAATCGTACTGCCCTTTTCCTATTAATTTGGAAGGGGTGTACTGTTGAATATTACTTTTCTGTTGCAAACTATCCTGTGCAACCGAGTCAAAAAAGGCAAAAATAATGACTGCAAGAAATAGGTTTCTGTGTAAAGAGTTCATTTTAATGAATTTAGATTGATTATTTAGCTTCGTTCAAGGTCCAATCGTAGGGATAATAAGAGACCTTCACTTTTTCGGGCAATTTTTCTGTTTTATAGGTGTTGATGAAATCTACCACATTACCATTTTGCTCAAAATCTCCTTTATACCATTCAAAGAGTTGGGAAATCTTGACCTTATTTTTAGTTGCTTGAATGAAATTTGGATTATTCAAAGCCAAAATGGTCTGCTTTTGTAATTGGGTATCCAGCTTAGAAGGTTTGTAGGCCGAATTGATTATCGGAGGGCAACCTAAGCCTGCACAGACTAAGACAAAGTGAAAACGTGCCTCGGCAGGAAAATTACCCCGCAACATTTTATTTTCAATTTCGTTCAAAGTGATTTTCTCTCCTCCTATGTCATGTTTAATCTTGTCAAAGAAACCTACCACATCTAAAGGAGATTTTAATGGATAATTTTCAACAACACCATCAATAACAAGTAGATTATAGGAATTAATCCAAAAGGCCTGATAGTTAGCGGCATCGGTCTTTGATACGGAAATACTTTGTGCAGCTACCAAGATTGATTTTAAGGTAGCCGGGTTTTCTTTTATTGCTTCATACCTCACCCGACCCTTGACTACATTCGCTTTCAAAAAATCATCAGTATTAGCATAAAAATCGGACACATCCTGTGCAGACACGAAGGTTACGAGTAGAAGAAAAAAGGTTTGGATACCGGTATATTTCATTATTTTCTAGTTATGATGATTCCTATGCTAGTCTGTGTCGAAGTTCCTATTACAACCCTACACAGCTATCCGTATATTTATGATTAATTTAAGATTTAACTCATTACATCGGATATAGTAACAATTCCAATAGTACGAGCCTTAAATCAAAACAAATGTCGCAGGTAAGTATCACAAAGGTGTAACGAATTTATATTCTGTCTAAATAAAACTATACATGTTAAGTTATTACCTTTAAAAGCGACACATCAACCAACAAAACCATTTTATGCAACATATTGTTATTATTGGAAACGGTATATCTGGGGTTACAGTAGCCAGACATGTACGGAAGCTTTCAGACCATAAAATCACCATTATTTCTGCAGAAACTGACTATTTTTTCTCCCGTACGGCATTGATGTATGTGTACATGGGGCATATGAAATTTGAACATACGCAACCCTACGAAAACTGGTTTTGGAAAAAAAATCGGATAGACTTGGTAAATGGTTTTGTTACAACAGTGGATACCTCAAAAAAAATGGTGCAATTGGCTAATGGTAATGAAATCGAATACGATAAGTTGGTCATTGCTACAGGCTCAAAACCAAACAAGTTTGGCTGGCCCGGTCAAGATTTAGAAGGCGTACAGGGATTGTATTCCAAGCAGGACTTAGATAACTTGGAAAAATTTGCCCCTGACAAAGAAACCTGCAAAAGAGCTGTTATTGTCGGTGGCGGACTTATAGGAATAGAAATGGCAGAAATGCTCCGTAGCCGAAAAATTCCCGTTACATTTTTGGTTCGTGAAAATAGCTTCTGGAACGGTGTGCTACCAGCTGGAGAATCGACCATGATCAATGAACACATCTTGGAACATCATATTGACTTGCGTTTAGACACAAACCTTGTAGAAATCATAGCTGACCAAAACGGCAGAGCCAAAGCCGTTATCACGGACAAAGGAGATACTATTGATTGTAACGTTGTAGGATTAACAGCAGGAGTTACCCCGAACATCGATTTCCTAAAAACTACTGGAATAGCGTTGGGAAGAGGTGTAAAAGTGAACCGCCTTTTAGAAACCAGCGCTAAAGATGTCTATGCCATAGGAGACTGTGCGGAACAACATGAAGCTATTGGCAACCGACGCCCGATAGAAGCTGTCTGGTACACAGGACGTATGATGGGTGAAGCTTTGGCACAAACATTATGCGGCAACCCAACCGAATATAATCCTGGGCACTGGTTCAACTCTGCCAAATTCTTGGATATGGAATACCAAACCTACGGATGGGTATTTAGCGAGCGAAATAAAAAAGACCATGAACAACACTTTCATTGGCGCCATGACAAAGAGAAAATTTGCATTACCATTGCCTATGATATGGAAACTAAGTTATTCTTAGGCATCAATACTTTTGGTATTCGCATGCGCCATAACATATTTGACCGTTGGCTCACCGAAAAAAGAAGTATGGACCATATAATGGAATATCTAAAAGACGCCAATTTTGATCCGGAATTTTACAAGCAGTACGAGGAGGAGATTGTTGCCCAATACAATTTGGAACAGGGAACAAATATTTCCACAAGGAAAAAAAGCTGGAAACGAATTTTTAGTAAAGTATAAATAGATATCCGCTTTCGTGGATATGCAAATAAAATAGTTTTATTAAATGAAAACAATAAAAAACATAGGTCTAGCCATATTTTTAATAGGTCTAGCCATATTTACGGCACTTCCGCTTTTAGGTACGTTTGAGCTTCCCGCAGATTCCTTCAAGGAGTTTGTGACCAACAAAGGGATCAAGAGTGAATTATTTATATCTGAAATAGAATCCAATGTAGTGGGAGAACCCTTTGATGGTATGATGGCCTTTGCTCCCAAAATAACCGAAGCGCTGGAGTCTGCGAATACAACTCACCGCAAGAACAAAGAATATAAAAAAATAATCTATACACAGCCCCATGACATGGCTGCGCAGCTAGGCAAAAGCTCTGGCACCGGTTTTATAGTCCAAAACAAAGGATTATTCTGGTTTTTAACCTTTGGTCTAGGTATCATCGGAGCATTGCTATTCATCTTACCTAATGTTATACTCTTAGGGCAAAAAGGAATTAAAAATGATGGTATTTACCATCAAAATAGCACCAACAAAGGTTGGATTGCGTGGATGGTATTTGTTTTTTTAGTGAGTTTTTATCTCATTCTATATTTCCGTTCCGAGTATGCGGTTAACTGGACCTATTTGGTAGATCCCATTAGTGAAAGTCTAAGCGGAAATCCTGCTGGGCACTGGTTTGTTTATGGTTTTATGTACTGTACCGTTATGACTGTTATGGCTGTACGTATGTACATAAAATACCGTCATAATGTATACCAAATAGTGCGAACCACTTCGGTACTATTCTTTCAAATCGTTTTCGCTTTTCTTATTCCCGAAATCATGGTTCGCCTTCAGCTGCCCTATTATGACTTCAAAAATGCGTTTCCCTTAGATTATGATTTCTTTTTCCAATGGAACTTAAAGTCGCTAATGAATAGCGGTGGCATAGGGGTATTTATATTATTTTGGGGTGTTTTACTCACCTTAGTTATTGTGCCGGTTATGGTATATTTCTTTGGCAAACGATGGTACTGTTCATGGGTCTGTGGTTGCGGTGGTTTGGCGGAGACCTTAGGCGACCCTTACAGACAGCACTCCAGTAAATCGCTCTTTTCTTGGAAAGTAGAAAGATGGCTTGTACACAGTGTTTTGCTTTTTGCCGTAGTTATGACCGGGATGACACTCTATAGTTTCTTTACCGAAACTGGAACGGTTTTAGGCCTTAAGACCGCAAGTGTGCAAAATACCTATAGCCTTTTGATAGGGGCTGTTTTTGCTGGGGTAATCGGCACAGGATTCTATCCGATTTTTGGCAACAGGGTTTGGTGCAGATTCGGTTGTCCGTTAGCCGCCTATTTAGGTTTTGTACAACGGTTTAAATCGCGCTTTAGAATCACGACCAACGGAGGACAATGTATTTCCTGCGGTAATTGCTCTACCTATTGTGAAATGGGAATAGATGTACGTGCTTATGCTCAAAAAGGAGAAAATATTGTGCGTTCCAGCTGTGTAGGATGTGGTGTTTGCTCCGCTGTATGCCCAAGAGGGGTTTTAAAACTGGAGAACGGTCCGGAAAAAGGACGTATCGATTCCACACAAGTACTCTTAGGCAATGATGTAGATTTGATGGAATTGATGAACGATAAATAACAAGGTTTACACTGCCAGAAAGGCAAACTTCAGTAACCATATTAAAAATAGATGTTAGTAATTTTCAATAACTTCGACCTAACAAAATAAAAACAGTGCTTAAAAAAATAAGTATACTCTTAATTTTAGTTTTTATATGGGGGTTTTCGTCAAAAGATAACACCTACAAAAAAACATTCTATGACAACGGCCAGATAAAATCGGAAGGCTGGGTACGCTACAACATTAAAAGTGGATACTGGAAGTTTTATCACAACAATGGTAAAATTGCCTCGCAAGGCCATTACGATTATAATAAAAAAGAAAAATATTGGTACTTCTACAATACAAACAGAGTACGTACCCAAGAAGGACATTTCACAAAAGACCAAAAAGTAAATTGGTGGCTATTTTATGACAAACAAGGACGCGTGAACCATAAATGTCAATTGAACAAAGGTGTCAAAAATGGCTATTGCCTAAAATACAGTGATAACGAATTAACTTCTGCTGAAAAATATAGCAATGGAAAGAAAATTAAGGAATGGACCAGCTTCAACGACTTTAAAAAGGAAAACTCAGTCTCCGACTTAAAATAATGGTCGATATTAAAGTAATCATTCCGGCATTTAACGAGGCAGACTCCATTGGCCATGTCATAAAAGAACTTCCTACAACGGTTTCTGAAATTATTGTCGTAAACAATAATTCTACCGACGATACCGTAAAAAATGCAGAAAAAGCGGGGGCTACCGTACTTACCGAAAAGAGAAAAGGCTATGGTTATGCCTGTCTTTGTGGTCTAGATTATGTAGCCAAACAATCCAAAGTGCCTGATATTATCGTATTTATCGATGGAGACTATTCCGATTACCCAGAGGAACTGGACCAAGTAGTAGCTCCTATTTTAGAAAATGGTGTTGATTTTGTAGTTGGTGCCAGAAAAAAAAGTTTGCGAGAAGAGGGGTCAATGACCCCTCAACAGATATTTGGCAACTGGTTAGCCACGTTTTTGATGCGTTTGTTTTTTGGCGCAAAGTTTACGGATTTAGGACCTTTTAGGGCAATTAAATACGAAAAACTTAAAGAACTGGAAATGGAGGATAAAACCTACGGATGGACAGTGGAGATGCAATTGAAAATTTTGAGAAAAAAAATGACATATATCGAAGTACCAGTACATTACAAGAAAAGAATTGGTGTTTCAAAAGTGTCCGGCACGGTAAAAGGCAGTATATTTGCCGGCATAAAAATATTGGGTTGGATATTTAAATACAGTATAAAATAATATGGGACTTATAATTTCTTACATCATTATTGCAATTTATAGTATTTCGCTGCTATTAATTTTCTTTTATAGCCTTGCTCAATTGAACTTATTGGTCAATTATCTAGGACAGAAAAGACAAAATCAGACTGCCCCAAAATTTAATCTGTTAGATCCTAAAGAAATACCTTTTGTAACTATTCAGCTTCCTGTTTACAACGAGGAGTACGTTATGGAACGTTTGTTAGAGAATATTGCCAAAATAGAATACCCAAAAAGTAAATTAGAAATACAGGTATTGGACGATTCAACCGATGATACTGTTATAGATACAGCAAAGAGTATTGCGGCACTAAAAGAAACCGGATTAGACATTCAACACATTCGTAGAACTGACCGTTCAGGATTTAAGGCAGGTGCCTTAAAGGAAGGCCTAAAGATTGCAAAAGGGGATTTCATCGCTATTTTTGATGCTGATTTTCTTCCTGCATCAGATTGGTTAAAGAAAACCGTGATCTACTTTAAGGACAAGGAAATTGGGGTGGTACAAACCCGTTGGGGCCACATCAACCGCGACTACTCTACCTTGACAAAAATACAGGCCTTTGCCTTAGACGCTCACTTTACCTTAGAACAAGTAGGACGTAATGCTAAAGGACATTTTATCAATTTTAATGGGACCGCAGGTATCTGGAGAAAAGATTGTATCCTAGATGCTGGTAATTGGGAAGGCGATACGCTGACCGAAGATTTGGATTTAAGCTATAGAGCCCAATTAAAAAACTGGAAATTTAAGTACTTAGAAGACGTGGAAACACCTGCAGAACTTCCTGTCGTCATAAGCGCGGCACGTTCACAACAATTCCGTTGGAACAAAGGGGGTGCAGAGAACTTTAGGAAAACTGTTTGGAGCGTAATTACCGCCAAGAACATTCCGTTTAAGACAAAATTCCATGGGGTAATGCACTTGCTGAACAGCTCCATGTTCCTTTGTGTATTCATTGTAGCGTTTTTGAGCATTCCGATGCTATATATTAAAAATGCCTACGGACATTTAGGATGGGTCTTTGAGGCCACCAGTTTCTTTATTGTAAGTACTATTATCCTTTTTGTTTGCTATTGGTTTACCTACAAGAGCATTCAAGGTAGTGGCTTTAATAATTTTGTGGGCTATATAAGGATATTCTTTACCTTTTTCTCTGTAGCTTTGGGATTCTCCTTGCACAATTCCATTGCAGTTTTAGAAGGGCATATGGGTAAAAGAAGTGAATTTGTACGAACTCCAAAATTCAACATCAACAATATCACAGAGAGCTGGAAAGGTAATAAGTACCTAACTAAAAAATTGTCACCTAATATGATTTTTGAATTTGCACTCATGGTCTATTTCCTATTTGGCATGTACAGCGCTATACCCTTGAACGATTTTGGTCTGTTCCCATTCCATTTTATGTTATTCCTAGGATTTGGATTTGTCTTCTTTAAATCGCTAACGGCAAGAGCTTAAAATACAGTACTACCAAAAATTAAAAAAAGGATAACCAAACGGTTATCCTTTTTTATGCGCTATAGAATTACATCCCTTAAAACAGATGTCTAATCCTATATTTTTTGCTATTTTTAATAGAGCTATACGATAATTGATGTTGCAATAGATGAATCAAATTCATTGTTTCAATTATAAAAGCAATTCCTATTTAAGCTTTACCTATATACCAAGTTAACTGATCCTAACCGCCTGCTAAATTGAACCATTAAAATGAACACCGCACAACAATTAGGATTTGCTAAAAACACCAAACTACTTATAATCCACGCGGATGATGCTGGCCTTTCACACTCGCAAAATAGGGCAATTATACAGTGCCTTAAGATGGGAATCGTAAATTCCTACAGTATTATGGCACCTTGCCCATGGTACTATGAAATAGCCGTTTTTGCAAAGAACCACCCCGAGTATGATTATGGCGTACATCTAACACTTACCTGCGAATGGAGTCGATATAAATTTGGACCAATCTCTCCAGTATCCGAAGTACCTAGTTTGGTAGATGAAAATGGATATTTCTATAAAACCCGTGAGGAACTTAAAAAGAATGCAAAAGCTGAACATGTAGTCAAGGAGCTTGATGCTCAAGTACAGAAAGTATTGAAATTTGGATTAAAACCTTCACATATAGATGCGCACATGTATAGTGTTGGGGCAAATCAGCATTTCTTTGAAGTCTATCGTGCTCTAGGAGTAAAATATAAACTTCCAATACTGGTAAACGAGCAGCTTATTAAAATGACGGGGTTAAATCCTGAAACAACTATCAAGAAAAAAGATTTAGTAACACAAAAAGTGCTCATTGGAAATTTTGATATGTTCAGTACCGGAAAACTATCTGAATACTATGCCCAAGTTTCTGAAAATTTAGTTCTCGGACTCAATGTACTTTTAATACACCCAGCCTTTAACGATAATGAAATGCAAGGCATTACCGTAGACCATCCCAATTTTGGTGCAGAGTGGCGGCAAACAGATACCGATTTTTTTGCCAATTCGAAAAATAAAAAACTTTTGGAAGTTGAAGATATCCGCATGATTACATGGGAAAATCTTCGACCAATACTAAAATATTGAAAGTTGGCTTATTGGAAACAAAAGCACTTCTTTTTGCCTAACATCAGGATATCTTAAAATCGTATCTTAGGTCTTTAGAAAAGACATTTCGAATGATCAAAATAAATATCCAAGGCCTACAATGGGATGCCAAATCTTCTTTTCAACGCGGACCAGCGAAAGCACCTGCATTAATAAGAGAAGCACTCTATAATGATTCCATGAACCTGTATTCCGAAAATGGAATTTCTATTAAAAACGAAGCAATAACCGATCAGGGAAACTTTAAAATTTCGAATTACTTTGATATTGAAAATGTAACCCAAAACCATCTACAATCCGGAGCTAAAATACTAAGCCTTGGAGGTGATCACTCCGTTACTTTCCCCATAATAAAGGCATATCACGAGCACTATCCTAAACTGGATATTCTGCACATAGATGCCCATGCAGATCTCTACCACGAATATGAAGGTGACCCCCACTCTCATGCCTGCCCTTTTGCACGCATCATGGAAAATGGTTTTGCAGTAAAATTGGTACAAGTAGGCATTAGAACTTTAAATCAGCACCAAGCGGAACAAGCAAAAAAATATAAGGTTGACGTTCATGAAATGCGCGATTTGGATTTGACTAAGATTCCCAAATTCGATAACCCGCTATACATTTCTTTAGATATGGATGGTTTTGATCCGGCATTTGCGCCAGGAGTATCGCATCATGAACCAGGCGGTTTATCTTCTAGACAGGTCATTAGCTTACTTCAGAATATAGATGCTAAGGTTGTGGGTGCTGATATTGTAGAATACAATCCCGATAGAGATTTTCAAGATATGACTGCTTACCTTGCTGCAAAAATGATGAAAGAACTGTTAGGTAAAATGATGGAGCAGTAAGTTTCTAGTATCTAAAAACTCCCTAAATCAATCGAGACAAACTAGTTAATTTAATGGCCTCTACTATCATAACATACCTCAAATTACATAAGATATCTCTCTTATTGGTTCTCTTGAGCATGCTATGCTATTACATATTTAGTTACCACTTGGAGCGAACAGATTTCGTGAAGCTCCTGACCTTATTTGCAGCGCTGTTCTTTTTCTGTTTTAAAATGATACAGTTCGAAAAATGGAATTTTAAGTTCCTATTAGCAGCAGGTATCTTATCCAGACTCGTTTTTCTAGTTGCAGAACCCAATCTCTCTCAAGATTTTTATCGGTTTATATGGGATGGGGAATTAGTTCAAAATTTCACCAATCCTTACTTAAATATACCCAACACACTCATCTCCCAACCCTACCTAACGATTAGCAACGCCGACCAACTTTATAAAGGTATGGGAAGTTTAAGTGCCAAACATTTTAGCAACTATCCTCCCCTGAACCAATTGCTCTTTGCATTGGCAGGGGTTTTGGGAGGAAAGAGCATTCTTGGTTCCATCATTGGGTTACGCGGTATTGTCATTCTTGCAGATATAGGGATAGTCTATTTTGGAAGGAAGTTGCTAAAAAAGCTTAACCGTTCCCCTCATTTGATATTTTGGTATTTTTTAAATCCCCTAATCATCATAGAAATCACGGGGAATCTACATTTTGAAGGGGTAATGCTATTCTTTTTCGTCTGGTCCATGTACCTATTATCCGTCAATAAATGGCAGTGGGCAGCCGTAGTTCTAGCCTGTTCCATATCGGTAAAATTGGTTCCTTTATTATTTCTACCCTTGTTCTTAAAACATTTCAGTTTTAAAAAAAGTATCTTTTTCTATGCTATTATAGGGATAACCTCACTGTTACTTTTTGCGCCTTTTTATACATCTGAGTTCATTCACAACTATTCCAAAACCATAGGGCTGTGGTTTTCTAACTTTGAGTTCAACGCAGGATTATATAATGGCATTAAACAAATAGCAATACAATTTGATGCTAAACCTTGGGAGTTAATCAAAATCTATGGTAAAATAACCCCTGTTCTAACCGTTCTTATTGTCTTCCTATTTACTTTTACAAGAAAGAACCAAGACCTTCAAGTGCTCCTTTCCTCTATGCTATGGGTTCTTACTCTTTACTATTTTCTTTCTGCAACAGTACATCCATGGTATATTATCTTCTTGGTAACCCTAAGTATTTTTACAACTTATAGATATGCCCTATTGTGGTCAGCTACTGTGGTATTGAGCTATTTTGCCTATTCTCAGTTAGACTTCAAGGAAAATTTACACCTTATTGGCATTGAATATATTGCAGTATATGGGTATATAATATATGAAATAAGCACACAACGTAACAAATCCTGAAATATTTGTAATTTTTTTAGCTTGGTTTAGGATAATTCGATATTAATTGTACATTTGATTTATAATGATAACAAAAGCACATACATGTTCTTCTAACTGGATTTCCATTCCAGTCGGTACTTTTGTTCCCGCACGCCGTCGTCGCCCGTAGGGGTACGATATAATTCATGGAAATAGGTGAGTCCATTTCCGCATAAGCAAAACCAATTTTATTTTTTACTTTTTAAAACCATACAGCAATGAAACTTGTTGTTGCTAACGAATCACATTTTAAATACGCACAGATTGTTTGCGATACCATTGAGGAATCTGCAAAGGTCCGCGGTACTGGTATTGCCAAGCGTACCCCAGATTACATTCAAAAAAAACTACAGAACGGCAATGCGGTAATCGCACTGGAAGGAGACGTCTTTGCAGGCTTCTGTTATATTGAAATCTGGGGACACGAAAAATTCGTGGCCAATTCCGGTCTTATCGTACACCCTAATTTTAGAGGGCAAGGATTAGCCAAAAAAATTAAACAATATGTTTTTGACCTCAGTAGGAAGAAATTTCCAGATGCGAA
Organism: uncultured Maribacter sp.; assembly: GCA_964507115.1. Lineage (GTDB taxonomy): Bacteria > Bacteroidota > Bacteroidia > Flavobacteriales > Flavobacteriaceae > Maribacter. The sequence goes on along the minus strand of CAZDOW010000050.1, from coordinate 2,030 downwards.
AATCTTTGGTATAACAACGGGACTAGCAGTAATGAAGATAAACTACGAACTAGGTTATAAACCCGTTACTTTTTCCGAATTGACGGACGACCCAGAATTTTGGAAAGGTTGCCAAACATGTAAAAATTTTGATATCCTTACCCGAACAGAACAGAAATTATGTCTCTGTACAGGCATGCTACATGACCCTAATGCAAAACCGGAAGTAAAAAAAGACAAAGTAAACGGCAAAGCATTTAAGCGATTAAGAAGTATAAAAGAGAATTTATTCTTGAAGAAAAAAACAAAATAATGCTATCAGTAGGAGCGGAGAATAAATGTGTTGTAGCTAGAAACTCGTTCGCATCGCCACTTAAACTGACAGTTTAGACCAAAAACAACATGAAAAAATTAGTATTAGCCTACAGTGGCGGTTTGGACACTTCTTACTGCGCAAAATATTTATCTCAGGAAAAAGGATATGAAGTCCATGCAGTTAGCGTAAATACAGGTGGATTTTCGCCCCAAGAAATAAAAAGTATTGAGGAAAAAGCCTTAGAACTTGGAGCAACCTCCTATACCTCTATAGATGCCGTGCAAACCTTTTATAAAAAGGTAGTGAAATACCTTATTTTTGGGAACGTACTAAAAAACAACACCTACCCTTTATCTGTAAGTGCTGAACGTATTGTACAGGCAATAGAAATTGTGAACTACGCCAAAAAAATGGGCGCTAAATACATCGCTCATGGCAGTACTGGTGCTGGTAATGACCAAGTTAGATTTGATATGATTTTTCAAATTATAGCTCCAGAAATAGAAATAATCACTCCTATTCGGGACAATAAACTATCTCGTGAAACAGAGATTGCCTATTTGAAAGAAAATGGGGTAGAATATCCTTGGGAAAAGGCTAAATACTCTATAAATAAAGGTCTCTGGGGAACCTCTGTTGGTGGTGAAGAAACACTAACCTCAGAAAAATCATTACCAGATAGTGCCTATCCAAGTCAGCTAAAGGAAAAAGAACCGTCTGATGTAAAGCTTACGTTCAACAAAGGAGAATTGGTGGCTATAGATGGGGAAAATGATACTCCGGTAAACAACATTGAAAAACTGGAAGCTATAGCTAGCAAATATGCCATTGGCCGAGACATCCATGTGGGTGACACCATTATAGGCATAAAAGGCCGAGTAGGTTTTGAGGCGGCAGCTGCATTGATTATCATTAAGGCACATCACTTATTAGAAAAGCACACGCTTACCAAATGGCAGCAGTTTCAAAAAGAGCAGCAAGGTAATTTCTATGGTATGCTGTTACATGAAGGTAATTATCTGGATGCCGTGATGCGAAATATAGAAGCATTTTTGACGGATACCCAAAAAACAGTATCAGGCGATGTATTTGTTAGTCTGTATCCTTTCCAGTTTAGATTAAACGGTATTTCTTCTCCCCATGACTTAATGAACGCGTCCTTTGGTAGCTATGGAGAAATAAATAAAGGATGGACAGCTGACGAGGCAAAAGGCTTCATAAAAATACAATCCAACGCCGGTAAGATTTATGGTCATGTGAATAAATAGATGTTGGATTAAATGATATTTTGAAACATAAGCGTTCAGTTTCTAAAAAGAGAGCCTAAGGGAGGTGTAAAGACCATAATCTCAATCCAAAAGGCAAAAACAAACATTTGGAAAACAGTAAACAAATTCCCGCCTGTGCGGGAATGACTTAAAACAGCACAAATGATTAAAGCAGGCATAATTGGAGGTTCAGGATATACGGGTGGAGAACTCATCCGTATTCTTTTACATCATCCAGCAACGGAAATCGATTTTGTTTATAGCACCACACGTTCAGGAAAACCATTAGTATCTGGACATCCTGATTTATTGGGACAAACCGATATGACTTTTACTGGAGCCGTAAACCTAAATGTGGATGTTGTATTTCTCTGTTTGGGACATGGAAATTCCACGAAATTCTTAAAGGAAAATTCCTTTTCAAATGGTACAATAATAATAGATTTGAGTACTGATTTTAGACTACA
>CAZDOW010000049.1:0-24673 GCA_964507115.1 uncultured Maribacter sp. | reverse complement strand
TCTAGAAAAAGCCATAACTTATCACGACCCTAACGGTAACTGGAGTTCCTTTCAAACAGAACTAACCATTACCATGAGCAGACCCAATGCTGATAAACGCACTACAAAAGTACAATTAGATTTTCCTGAGCAATTGTATAGCGCAACAGTAAAGCAAGATGGGAATACCATAACCTCCATTCTAAAAAGGGATAACTGTACGCTACTACTCAATGGGAGCAAGGATATCTCAAAAACACTTCGGGACAGTCTTCGCATAAGCTGCGATAGAGCAAAAATGATGAAGAATTACTACACGTACCTGTATGGTCTGCCCATGAAACTAAAGGACCCGGGCACACGTGTACACAATACTGTCGAAAAGAAAATATTCAAGAAAAAAGAATACTTGGTTTTAAAAGTTGATTATAGCGAAACCGTAGGAAAAGATACGTGGTACTTCTATTTTGACCCCAAGACCTATGCTATGGAAGTCTACCAGTTTTACCATGACGAATCCAAGAATGATGGAGAATATATCCTTCTCAGCGACACTATAGAAGTACAGGGTATTAAAATACCCAAAATACGAGCTTGGTACTACAATGCCGATGATAAATACCTTGCAACAGATACGCTTACTGAAGCGAAGACTTTAGAATAGGACCTACCTATAAAAATTCATTTCATCCATATATTTCCAAACAGCATCGGGCAATAAGGGCCGGATATTCTTTCCGTTGTTATACTCCCTTCTTATAAATGTGGAAGAGATTTCCATAATAGGCGCGTCTACCTTGTGGATACGCGGATGGTCATTAAACTTGTGTTCTACTTTCCCTTTAGAAATTCTTGGATACACAAAGAGCTCAAAATCTTCCAAAATGACATCGTAATTTTTCCATTTATGAAAACCCTTTAGGTTATCCTCGCCCATAATCAGACAAAATTGATGCCCTTCGGGATATTTTTCCGAAAGATGCACCAAGGTATTTATAGTATAATTTGGTTGTGGTAGGTCAAACTCAATAGTGCTAGGTTTTAACTTAGGAAAGTCTTGTGTAGCTTCCATAACCATTTGGTGCCTATGGTTATTATCCAAAAGCGTCTTCTTTACCTTAAAGGGACTCTGTGGTGTTACTACGAACCAAACCTCATCTAAATCAGAAAACTCTACCATATGGTTAGCAATGACTAGGTGGCCTATGTGTATAGGATTAAACGTCCCAAAATAAAGACCAATTTTCTTCATTGCTAATCTTGGTTTGGGTTATCGATAAAATCCGCTACTAAAACTTCTGCCTCCTTTAGCGCAATGTCTAAATCATAATTCTTTATAATCTTGTCAAACTGTGGAGCCGTGGCCAGCTCTACAGAAGCCTTTGCGATACGCATATTAATTTTGTCATCGCTCTCGGTACTCCGCTTCTTTAAGCGAATTTTAAGCTCGTCGACGCTCGGCGGTTTAACAAATACGGCTAAGGTCTGTTCTGGAAATTTCTTTTTTATACGAAGTCCGCCAACAACATCAATATCGAAAATAACGTTCTTTCCTTCTGCCCAGAGTCGTTCTACTTCACTCTTTAAAGTTCCATAAAAATTATCTCTGTACACCTCTTCCCACTCCAAAAAATCATCCTTCTTTATGTGTTGCTTAAATTCGGAAACTGACATAAAATAATAATGCTCCTTATTCTTTTCTTCCCCCCGCCTAGGTCTAGAAGTTGCAGAAACAGAAAAAGCAAGATTAAGCTTGGGGCATTGTAAAAGATGCCTAACAATAGTAGTCTTACCACTGCCGGACGGTGCTGAAAAAATTATGAGTTTACCACCTTTCATGCTTAAACAGCTTTTTGTTTTTATAATTGTTTGTGAAAATTAAATTCCTTTACTAAAGAACGTTTAACATCTGTTCCTTAATCTTCTCTAATTCATCCTTCATCTGTACTACAAGCTGTTGCATAGGTGCAAAATTTGCCTTTGACCCTATTGTATTTATTTCTCTTCCTATTTCCTGGCAGATAAAACCCAACTTCTTGCCGTTACTATCTGCGGATTGTAATGTCTTACCAAAATAGTCCAAGTGATTGGCCAAACGGACTTTTTCCTCGGTTATGTCGTATTTTTCTAAGTAGTAGATCAGCTCCTGTTCAAACCTATTGGCATCCACTTCGGCTTTTACGTCCTGTACCGCCTTTTCCAAACGTTCTCGAATGGTCCCTTGCCTATCTGGGTCCATTGCTATAACTTGATTCAATAAGTCCTGCAACTCCATTATGCGGTCTAAAAAATCTTTTTCTAGAACACTGCCCTCCTCGGACCTAAAAGTATTGATTTCCGAAAGTGCTCCATTTAGTGTCTCCAAAATAGCAGCGTATTCTTTCTCATCTATGTCCTCTTTGTCGGTTTTCATAGCATCTGGAAAACGCAGCGCCATTTCAAGCAATCTAAGATCGTCCCCATCTGCAATGGTCTTCAATTGCCTCATATATTGCCGAACAGCAGCTTCGTTTACTTGGGCAGAAGTTTGGTCGCCTGTTGTCTCTATATAAAGACTAAAGTCTACCTTGCCCCTTTGTAAGGAACTAGCAATTATCTTTCTTAATTTCAGTTCCTTTTCTCTGTAACTAGAAGGCATACGAGCGTTTAAATCAATACTCTTACTGTTGAGTGATTTGATTTCAATTGTTATTTTTTTTGATGGAAGTTGCGTTACAAACTTCCCAAATCCGGTCATGGATTGAATCATAATTATTGTTTAAATCTTGGCAAAGATAATCAAATTAGGAGGGTTGCTTTTTAGGATTTCCGTTTTTATCAAAACGTTTGTTCAGTTGTGTCTCACAACAGTACATGCCTACTCCCAAACCAATAAGCATAACAAAAACACTAAACATAACAACGGTAGGCACAGGGTAAAAGAAATAAAGAACACTACCTATGAACAGCATAATTACTCCCAAATAAAGCATCATTTTTGCCCCAATAGTATTAGCATAATTCCAAATTTCTTGGTTGGCCATACTTCTTCTGGTACGATATCCGTAAAGTTCGTTGATTTTTTTAGGTGGATATTTTACGTAAATCCATCCTAATAACGTCATTAAGATTCCATTAATATTCGCTAGAAAAAACGGACCAATATCCATATTACAACTCGCGAATCCAAATATTACGATAACTAACGCGGCTATTGTCACCATGGTCTTGCAATTGAATAGGTGCTTTACCATGTGCCTCGTATTCTGGCCACCCTATGTATTTCACAAAACCTTCGATTTCAAAATGATCCTGAATTAGAACTCCGTTATGTAAAACAGTGACATAAGCAGGGATAACAAGATCTTCGCCATCGAACTCAGGAGCATGGAAAATAATATCATAGTTGTTCCATTGACCGGTAGGAACGGATGCCATAACCAAAGGAACAGATTGCTTGTAAAGTGCTCCTACCTGACCATTGGTATACGTATCGTTATTATTATTATCTAAAATCTGAACCTCATACCGTTGCTGAATAAATATCCCACTGTTTGCTCTGCTCTGTCCCTCACCAATAATCTCAACCGGAGATTTCCATTCAAGATGCAGCTGCATACTACCAAAATCTCTTTTGGTTCTGATATTACCAGATTTATTTTTCACCAACAGACTCCCATCGTCCATTATTTGCCATTGTGCGGCAGTACTATCTTGAACATGAATCCATTCTTCCAAATCGCTACCATCAAAAAGCACAATAGCATCACTTGGCATGCCATTATCATTTAGGGTAACTTTTGGCGGAACCGGTTCATAAATTTCTGTAGCTTCTGGCGTAGTTGGTTCTTCACCTACATATTTGCTAGCGACCACTTCTTCCGTAGAAATACCTTCTGTAGCGGTCTCCTCTTTTTTAGTCTCTTGACAACTAGTTAAAAAAAATCCTACGGTAATAGTTAAAAAAAAGTTTTTCATTTTAATATTTAGTTTGGCGATTTAGGCTTAACGAAGAACGTTTAAATTATAATTCTTTTATTTTAATATTACGGAAAGACACTTTATCTCCATGGTCCTGTAACGCGATTTTACCTGTCTTATAAGCAGCAAAACCATCCCAACCATCAAACTTAGAGTCTTTTAATAAAGTGGTAAGTGCTTCTCCGTTTACAGGAAACTTTGCGACCTCAACTCCATTCAAAACAGAAGTTCCTTCATTGGTTTCATGATTGATGGAAATTACCGCCGTATTCCACTCCCCAATGGGTTTGGTAACATCCGCTGCTGGAGATACTAAATCATAGAGCGCCCCTGCTTGGTGGCTTGTGCCGTTTTTTCCGTCTGGATGTTTATCATTATCCAAAATTTGGATTTCCAATCCCGTTTGATAAGGTTCACCATATTTAGCCTCTTCGCTTACACCCCACATGATTCCACTATTACCTGCTTCGGCAATCTTCCATTCCAAAGACAGTTCAAAACTGGTGTATTCATTTTTGGTTACAATATTAAAAGATTCACGACCACCATCAGGCTTCTCTCGTTCTTCTGCCGTGGGAGGATAAAAAACAATGTTTTCACCTTCAGTTTTCCAAAATTTGGGCAATTCCCCGCCTTTAAAAGCCTGCCAATGATCTAAGGACAAAGCTGTCCAGTCGTTCTCAGAAGCTGATTCATTTATTGTTTCAGCCACAACGGTTGCTTCAGACGTTGATACCTCCTTTTGTGTCACCTTACAACTTAATGCTAGTACTGCTACAAAAGCTAAAATGCTTATTCTCTTCATTATTATATTTTTAAAGTCCTAATATTCGTTTCAACACGTCTTTATCTATTTCTGCACCAGCAAAGTCATCAAAGGTTTTCTCCGTGGCTTCGATAATATGGTCCTGAATAAAAATAGCACCTTCTCGTGCACCTTGCTCCGGACTCTTAATACAGCATTCCCATTCCATTACTGCCCACACATCACAACCGTATTGCGTCAGCTTGGAGAAAATAGTCTTAAAATCGATCTGGCCATCACCCAAAGAACGGTAACGACCTGCCCTATCACCCCAATCATTATAACCTCCAAAAGCGCCTTTCTTTCCGGTTGGATTAAATTCGGAGTCCTTTACATGAAAGGATTTTATGAATTCATGGTAATGGTCTATGTAAGCGATATAATCCAACTGCTGCAAAACAAAATGACTTGGATCATATAGAATATTCACTCTTTTATGATTACCCGTGGCTTCTAGAAAACGCTCAAAGGTATCTCCATCATGAAGATCTTCACCTGGGTGTATCTCATAACAAACATCTACGCCCTCCTTATCGAAATGGTTCAAAATAGGAAGCCATCTTTTAGCAAGTTCTTTAAAGCCCATTTCAACCAATCCGGCCGGACGCTGTGGCCAAGGGTGCATTGTGTGCCAAAGTAAAGCTCCAGAGAATGTAGCGTGGACAGAAATCCCTAACCTCCTGCTTGCCGTAGCAGCTTTCTTTACTGTCTCAACAGCCCATTCTGTTCTAGCTTTTGGATTATTCTTAACCGCATCGGGCGCAAAATTATCGAACATCAAATCATAGGCAGGGTTTACGGCTACCAGTTGCCCTTGTAAGTGGGTTGAAAGTTCTGTGATTTCGAGTCCGTAAGAATTTACTTTACCCTTAAGTTCGTCACAGTAGGTCTGGCTTTCGGCAGCCTTATCTAAATCGATTAAAAAGTGTTCCCAAGTAGGAATTTGAATACCCTTATAGCCTAAATCAGATGCCCATTTACACATACCATCCAACGAATTGAACGGTGCCTTACTGTCTACGAATTGTGCCAAAAAAACGGCTGGACCTTTTATTGTCTTCATCTTATAATACGTTACTTGAAGTTATTAGGTTATAATTTAGTTTTAGGAATTTAGCACTGTATTTAGGAATAAAAATGTTCCTTAAGCTTCGTTTCCATGTTGGATTATAAATATAGGAAATACCACAAGAATACCACAAGAAAACTAAAATGAATAAAGACGGGGAATTTGATACCATTGTGTTTGGCACTGGTATCAGCCGTGGCTGGTCGGCTAAAAACTATGCAAAAATGAATTTCAGCCCTTAGCACTTGAACGTGGTAAAATGACAAAGCACATACAGGACTATCCAACTATGAATAACCACCCTTGGTTCCAGCACTTAAATGGGGAACTATCTATCGAGAACAAGATGAAACAACATATTCAAACAAGGGTAGGTTGGGCTCCAAAAACAAATAGTAGCCAAGGTAGTAGTTGCCGACGGTGCATTTATGTCATTTTCTAGTTGTATAAACCCTTCAATCACCTATTTGGTATTTACCGAAAGAGCCGTAAATTATGCTGCAGAACAATTGAAGAAAGGACGCTTTGGATAAATCAGCATATTTAATCATAAATAGCAAGTGTTATACCGAATTTTTCGGTGTAGCAACCGCTATTATCATTAAATGTATTATATTTTGAGATTAAAATTGTAATAAAACACCATATGGAGAATGCTTCTGCCAGAAATATGTGGGGAGATTATTTAGACAAACACTTGGAAGATGCCTTTCACGAAGTGCCAAGAACTGATTTTTTCGGAGACAATGAAAAAGATGCTAACGAATTAGCTTCCTTAGTGACGAAGGGGTTGAAAAAAGCTACCTCGCATTCCCTTTTAGGCCTTCAGTATAGAAATGAACGTTTGCCAAAAATTGGAGATTTTTTGGTAGTTACCAATTGGGCCGAAGAGGCACAATGCATTGTGCAGACTACCGCTGTGCAGTTAATTCCATATTTCAACATAAGTGTAGCGAACGCCGCCTTGGAAGGTGAAGGAGACAAATCTTTGAAATACTGGAAAGAAGTACATTGGGATTACTATACTAGGGAATTGGAACCTTTTGAACGTGTTCCAAGAGACAGTATGATAATCGTGTTTGAAGAATTTGAACGGGTTTTTTAAAACGACCTTAGACAACTGCGCTTAACGGTCCTCCAAGCAAAATAAAAAATGTAGAACCTTAAGTTTTTTACTAGCTATATTAAAAATGAAAACTGAGTTAATCTAATATTATATTTATCAGAACCGATAATGTTAACTATTTTCTATCACAATACGCACCAACCAAAAGGAGTCGAAAAATAAATTTTTCGACTCCTTTTGGTTGGTATGCTTAAAGTTACACCTCTAATGCTACCCAAGTATTCCCATCTTTATGGGATTTAACGGTGGCTTCAATAAAATCCATTCCACGAACACCATCTTTCATCGTCGGGAACTCACCATCATTATATTTTTCACCACGTATAGCTCTAGATGCTCCTAAATAAATATTGGCCATGGAATCAAAAATCCCCTCAGGATGACCAGCTGGTAATTTGGTGCCGTCCAACGAAAGTTTCGAATTATAAGCATGACCGGGCTTATATACCTGTGTAGGTTCCGTATCGCTCATTTTATATAAAAAATTGGGTTTTTCCTGTTCCCACCTAAAAGCACCTTTTTCACCATAAATGGCTATGGCCAATCCGTTTTCCTCTCCTGTGGCCACTTGACTGCTTCGTATAACACCTTTAACATGATCACCCATACGAATAAGAACGGTTCCGTCTACATCCATTTGATTGTCCTCATAGAGGTAATTAAAATCGCACAGTAAAGACTTCACTTTTAATCCCGTGGTATATTCTAACATGTTAAACGCATGTACTCCTATATCCCCCATACAAGAACTTATTCCTGCCTTTTTAGGGTCTAAACGCCAAACAGAACTACGTTTTTCCTTATCGTGTATGATTGTATTTATCCATCCTTGATAATACCTGGCATCTACTTTATGAATTTTACCAAGGGCGCCTTCCTTTATCATTTCGCGCATTTGGCGCACCATAGGATACCCTGTATAGGTGTGGGTTAAAACGAAAACAGTTCCTGCCTTTTCATGGGCTTCCTGTAATATTTTAGCCTCTTCCAAAGTGGTCGTCATAGGTTTTTCACAGATGACATGAAAACCATTGTCCAATAACTTTTTAGCCATTGGGAAATGTAAAAAATTAGGTGTAAGTATAGAACACACTTCAATACGCTCCTCTTTTGGAAGTTTCATTTCCTCAACAATAAACGTATCAAAATCTTTATAGATCCGGTTTAAAGGAACATCAATTTCTTTGGCAAAATTCATGTTATCCTCGAAATTGGCATTAAATACCGCTCCCGTAATCTGATAGTTATCGTTTATGTGGGATGCTACCCTATGTAAAACCCCAATAAGGGAATCTCCACCACCTCCTAGAATACCTAATCTAATCTTTTTTGGCATGTTGTAATCGTATTAAAATTATTTAAAAACTATACTTCAATATCGTAAAGCAAACAAGGAATCCTTGTCAGTCATTTTGACATAAAAGTTAAATTTACAGACTTTCCATCTATATAAAAAATTAGGATTTGTAGTCAATTTTTTCGGTTTTGAATAAAAGAGCGAAAAAAACCAACACCAGCAATGCAAAGCCAGAAGGATATAACCAAATACGTTCCCAAATATGGGAGCCATCCTCCAAAAGATAGGTATCAGAAATCTTACCCGCGATCCAGAAGCCTATCAACATTCCAATACCGTATGTTGCCAAAGTAATTAAACCCTGAGCGGAACTTTTATATTTTTCCCCTGCCTTACTATCTGTATAAATCTGTCCGGAGACAAAGAAAAAATCATAACAGATGCCGTGCAAAGCAATACCTACTAACAACATAAAACCAAATTCCCCCACATTACCATAAGCGAATAAGAGGTAACGCACCACCCATGCCAACATGGCCATCATAATGGTTTTCTTAAACCCAAATTTTGTAAAAAAATAAGGAAGCAATAGCATAAAAAGAATCTCGGAAATTTGACCCAAGGTCATTTTTCCAGTGGGATTTGCCATTCCTATTTCGACTAAAAACGGATTAGCATTCTGGTAATAGAACGCCAAGGGGATACATATTAAAATGGACGAGATAAAGAACACTAGAAAGTTCCTATCCTTAAAAAGTTCTAAAGCATCCAAGCCTAGTAGTTCCTTTAGACTTAGTTTTTTATCACTAGCTGCCGTTGGTGGTGTCTTTGGCAAAGTAAAACTAAAGACCCCAAGTATTGCAGACGCTATTGCCGTCATTAAAAAAGTGTTCTTCAACAATCCTTCTTGGATTCCCGTTTCTGAGTCCCAACTAAAAAGATAACTGATTAGAAGTCCGGCTACTATCCAACCTAATGTGCCGAAAACCCGCACCAGCGAAAACTCCTTTGCGGGATTTTTCATTTGATTAAAGGAAACCGAATTGACCAATGCCAATGTTGGCATATATAAAATCATGTACCCTAGCACATAAGGATAAAAAAGGTCGAAATTATCGGTACCATACATCAGATACAACAAGAGGGCACCACCCAGATGTAAGATTCCTAATATTTTTTCCGCATTAAAATATCGATCCGCAATAACACCGATAATAAAAGGTGCTAAGATGGCTCCCCAAGATTGTGTGGAAAAAGCAAGAGCAATCTCACCATCGGAAGCATTAATATTATTCCCTAAAAAAGTACCTAGCGTAACGAACCAACCTCCCCAAATAAAAAACTCCAAGAACATCATTACGCAAAGCTGTACCCTTGTCCTAATGTTCATAGACGTTATTTTTATCTTTTATAATAAACATAATCAAGAACAATGGGTTCTATACCGTTGTTCCTAAAATCAGTGGCTATTTGTCCTCTATGGTTGGTAGAATGATTGATAATATGAAAAAGCATATCCTGAAGCGTATTGGTAAATAATCTCCCTTCAGAATTATCATAATCTATTCGTTTTTCAAAATCCGTTATGTTCGAAGTAATCTCAAAGGAACTACGTTGATTTTCATAATGTATGTCTTGCCAATCCTTTACATTATGTAGTTGCCAGACAGTGAATTCTTGAGGAACTCCTAGTATCCTAGCATTCCATATTTGATGTGCATTTAGGATGTGGCTAAAAAGTTCCTGACTTTTCTCCGGAATAGCATCCATGGCATTGCAGCTCTCGATAATAGTTTTATTACAATAAAAATTATAATCAAACAACTCGTTGAAAAATGATTTCATAGAAATAGTTACTTTTTAGGACACCTCTTTAGCCGCCTTTATCAATAATTCTTTTGTAGCAATAATACCTGCTTCTTCATCAAGTTCACTTCCTTCAAACTCTACACCTATATAACCTGTGTATCCTTGATCCTTTACCATTTGTAACATTTTTACATAATCTATGTTTCTTTCGTTACCCTCGGCATCAAAAACGTTGGACTTGGCACTTACGGCCTTGGCATAAGGCATCAATTCTTTTACACCTTTATATTTATCATACTCCACATCACATCCTCCGCCATCTGGTTTTCTAGTTATACAAAAATTTCCAAAATCAGGTAGGCTACCGCAGTTATCCATGTTTACCATTTTCATAACGGCTGCGTGCAATTCTCCGTTAGAAGAAAGTCCACCATGGTTCTCTACAATGATATTTATGTTCTTTCCTTTGGCATAGGTAGCTAATTTTGTAAGTCCGTCCACCGAACTCTTTTTCCACTCTTCCGGCTCTGAACTACCGTTAAGGTTCACTCTAATGGAATGGCAACCCATAGCGGCCGCAGCATCTACCCATCTCTTGTGCTTTTCTACTGTTTCGTTACGTTCTGCTTCATCGCTTGCAGCAAGATTGCCCTGTCCGTCTATCATAATCAATAGATTCTTCATTCCGTACTTTTTAGCTTCGGAATTAGACTTATCTACAAACGCAGCCATGGCTTCGGTAGAATATTCGGCATCAGATAACTCTGGGTTATACAACTGACTCACATATTCCAAACCTTCAAAACCCCAATTCTTAGCTTTTTCAGCAAAGGAGTAAGGATTTACACCGTCATTATTTATCATACGGTGTATAGACCATTGCGCCAAAGAAAGTTTAAAAAAAGGTTCTACCACGGTTACCGCTTCCACTTCGGCTGCGTTGGCATTCTCTACCTTCTTAATTCCTTTACACGCGTAGGTCCCTAAAAGGGAAACGCTTAAGCCTGCCACTGAGGTCTTTGTGATAAAATTTCTTCTTTTCATGTAATCAATAATCCTTAATGTTTAACTCAAAATAATGTGTGATACTATTGGTATTGATTCCCGTAAGCAAAAAGTAACATTCTACTACAACGTTGTAATACGGTATTCGCAATAAGTATAGGCTTTAAATGTATTGAATTAATTTTATATTTAATAAATTTAGGAAATAAACAATCCTTATGAGCAAATTTTATTACAATGATGAACAGGAATCCTATGATGCAATTGTTGTAGGCACCGGCATTAGTGGAGGTTGGGCCGCAAAGGAATTATGCGAAAAGGGTTTAAAGACCTTGGTGTTGGAGCGCGGCAGAATGGTAAAGCATATTGAAGATTACGAGACCGCAAACCTAGACCCTTGGGATTTTCCAAATGGGGGGCAACCTACTAAGGAAATTATAGAAAAACAACCAAAGCAAAACAGAACCGGATACACTACAAAACAAGCAAGCAATATGTGGTTTGTAAATGATTTGGAACATCCATACAATGAAACAAAACGGTTTGATTGGATGCGAGGTTACCATGTTGGCGGAAGATCATTACAATGGGGGCGTCATAGCTACCGTTGGAGTGATATAGATTTTGCAGCCAATAAAAAAGATGGTATTTCAGTAGATTGGCCTGTTAGATACAAGGATATTGCTCCATGGTATGATAAAGTGGAAACCTATATAGGTGTAAGCGGTGAAGCGTTGGGTCTGCCCCAGCTACCGGATAGTAATTTCCTACCCATGATTGAACTAAACTGTGTTGAACAAGATTTTAGAGAAAAGGTAGCCGAAAATTTTGACGGTAGAGTGGTTACCGCAGGACGAGTTGCACATCTTACCGGAACTAAGAACTTTGATGGCAGAAGCAAATGTCAATTTAGAAATAGATGTATTCGAGGCTGTCCTTTTGGAGCTTACTTCAGTAGTTTGTCCTCTACATTACCTGCTGCAGAGGCTACAGGCAATATGACACTAAGACCTGATTCTATTGTGCATGAAATTATGTACGATCCCGATACAAAAAAAGCTACCGGTGTTAAAGTAATAGATCGCGTTACCAAGGAAACTTATGAGTTTAAAGCAAAAATAATTTTCCTATGTGCCTCTGCCATAGCTTCAACTTCTATTTTGATGCAATCCAAATCCGATAGGTTCCCTAATGGAATGGGTAACGATTCCGATCAACTAGGTCGTAACATTATGGACCACCAGTTGCAAGTAGGAGCCTCCGGTAAGTTCGATGGGTTTGAGGACAAATATTACAAAGGAAGAAAACCCGTTGGTGTCTATGTTCCTAGGTTTAGAAATTTAGGTGGTGACACTGATAGATCGGATTATAAGAGAGGTTTTGGATATCAAGGAAGTGCCTCCAGAGAAAACTGGGAAGACAGCATTGCGGAACTTAGCTACGGTAAAGAGTTAAAGGATGCCGTTTTAAAACCAGGAGGATGGACTTTTGGAATGATGGGATTCGGGGAAGTACTCCCTTATGAGGAAAATAGATTTACCTTGGATTATAATAAAAAAGACCCATGGGGACTACCCACAGTTACATTTGATGCCGAGCTTAAAGAAAATGAACTTAAAATGCGTAAAGACATTCAAGAATCTGCAGTAGAGATGTTGGAAAAAGCAGGTCTAAGAGATGTACAAGGTTATGACAACCCAAGCGCATTAGGACTAGGAATACATGAAATGGGAACTGCCCGGATGGGACGAGATAGAAAAACTTCTGTATTGGACGGTAACAATGCATTACACGATGTTTCTAATGTTTATGTGACGGATGGTTCTTTTATGACCTCTGCCAGTTGCGTGAACCCTTCCTTAACTTATATGGCCTTTACCGCTAGAGCTGCAAACCATGCTGCAGAACAACTTAAAAAAGGAAACATATGATGGATAGGAGAAAAGCAATCAAAAATATGGGAATGGCCTTAGGATATACTGTGGCTACACCAACACTTATTAGCATTGTACAAAGTTGCAAAACAGAACCGACCATTACGTGGAATCCAGAGTTTTTGACTAAGGAGCAAGCTAGTGTCCTGTCCAAATTGGTAGATATTATTTTACCTAAAACGGATACACCATCGGCTTCGGACGTGCAAGTGGATATCTTTATTGATCGATTTGCGAATCAAGCTATGGAAAAAGAACAACAAGATTTCTTTAAAATGTCCATGTCAAAGTTTGTAGACAAAGTAGTAGTTGATAGTGGTAAAGAAAAAATGGAAGACCTTACACCGGAAGATTTGGAACTTGTTTTGGCCTCAGCGTTAAAGCTTACCAAAGAAGATCAAGTCGTCTATCTGGATATGGTTAATGCATACAACGAAGCACTAGCTGAAGGAAAAGAAGCTAGCCTTGAAGATGGTGTTTCGCGATTCGCTTTTGCTAATAACCTACGAGGAATGACCATTTGGGGCTATAAGACAACTGAATATGTTGGGGAAGAACTATTGGCATACCTCCCGGTACCAGGCGAATATATTGGTTGTGGCGATGTACAGGAACTTACTGGAGGTAAAGCTTGGTCACTTAAATAATATGAAAAGAAGAAATTTTATACAGAAAACGGCTCTAACTACTGGAGCAATCACGATGGGTGGGGCTTTTTCATACGCTCAAACCGCAGCAAAAAAAGAAATGATACATAGTTTTAACCTTAAATATGCCCCGCATTTAGGGATGTTCAAAAACCTTGCTGGAGACGACCCCATAGACCAATTGAACTTTATGGCCGACCAAGGCTTTACTGCTTTTGAAGACAATGGGATGAAAGCTCGGGATACCGCAGTTCAAGAAAAGATGGCGAAAACCATGGAAAAGAGAGGTATGGAAATGGGAGTTTTCGTAGCACATAAAATCTATTGGAAAGAGCCCAATCTTGCTTCTGGCGATAATGCGAAAAGAACAGAATTTTTAGAAGACATAAGAGCATCAGTAGAGGTTGCCAAAAGAGTAAATGCCAAATGGATGACGGTTGTGCCTGGACATGTAGACCTTAGACTTCACAAAGGTTACCAAACGGCTAATGTAGTAGAATCCTTGAAACAGGCTTCCGCCATATTAGAATCTCATAATTTGACCATGGTATTGGAGCCTTTAAACTTTAAGAACCATCCAGGACTTTTCCTAACCGAATCTCCACAGGCTTATGAAATTTGCAAAGCAGTAGACTCACCTTCATGTAAAATACTATTCGACATCTATCATCAGCAAATACAAGAAGGCAACCTGATTCCTAATATGGAAGCAAGCTGGGATGAGATAGCCTATATTCAAATTGGCGACAACCCGGGTCGTAATGAACCCACAACTGGAGAAATCAACTATAACAATGTGTTTAAGTTCATACACAGCAAGAAATTTAATGGTGTCCTAGGTATGGAACATGGAAACTCTAGACCAGATAAAGAAGGAGAACAAGCTGTTATCGATGCGTATAAAAAGGTTGATAATTTCCTTTAAAAAAAGTATATCAGATTACCTTATAGAAGAGAGAACTGCCTAGTTGTATAATTTTATCAGCTAGGTAGGTTTTATTGTAAGGTATTATGTTGCTGCATTTTTAATTAAAGTACTTCCCAATTCAAATCAAATTTTTTTCCCTGATTGATCTCTTAGTGACTACCATAGTTTTATAGTTTGTCTTTTAAGAAGAGTGGAAATGTATTAGTCAATTAGCTAATAAAATACGTTTAGCATTACCTTTCATCGAAAAAACAAAACCTTTCGATGAACTGCACTTCAACAAAGTAAGTATTCTACTACTTTTTCGTTTATTTGTGTATGTCCCCATATATATACCTACTTATCGTTTACGTTGTACTCTTTTGCTTATCCAAAATAGTCCAACGCACCTATCAAAAGAGAAAATTAATTCCAAATAATGTAACCGCTAAGGCTGAGGTAGAGTTCAATTCAGGCTTAAAAACTCATTATTCTGTATTTTTTAACATTTTTTTTAAGGATTTAATAAAATATCCATAGTCCAAACTACGTTACTATTACGTATCTACGTTAACTCTTAACATCCACTACCATGGACAATGCTATTATAATTTTATTGGTATACTTGGCCGCGATGGGTTTTATGGGTGTTTTAAAGCATTATATAATTGATTCGAAATAGCTAAATATCGACGTAATTAGGAAAGAAACATAGAAAAAGCCCACGTGAACAACGTGGGCTTTTTAATTCAACAAAATCCTGTATTGAAATAAATTTAATATAAAATCAAACCAAAAAAGCATTAATATTTTGTCTCTTGGTTAATAAAAATAAATACTGAAAGTATAATACCATAATATACGGCTCACTATGCCTCAATTAATGAAAATGCTCGCCAAGCGCTAACGTAAGGTAGTTCCCCCGAAACCTGATCATTAGACAAGCGACCGATTAGACAAGCTAAAACGGTCACCAGCTTTATGTGGCGCTCAAAAACATAGTTATAGAGCCGTAATTCTTACTAATATCACTATTTTATCTAGCATCAAAATACCCTTAATGGTAAGTACTTTTCCGCTCTTACCTTAAATGTCTTATTCAACGTACCTTTAACAAGGTTCTTGTTGCATTGATTAATCTATTAATGTTTGGGTAAACTAAATCGTTTTGCTATCCTCCTTTTCAACCTTCCGTCACCTACTTTCCTAAACTTCAAATAGACATGACACTAAAAGAGCCAACAAAACTAAAACGAACATTACCAAACACTTTTTCATAATAAAAATATTCAAGTTACTGCTAACAATTAGCAATGAGTTTTACTCGTAATACGCTATTCTTACAAGGCTAAATTAGACCAAGAACCAACAACTACGCTT
Organism: uncultured Maribacter sp.; assembly: GCA_964507115.1. Classification (GTDB taxonomy): domain Bacteria; phylum Bacteroidota; class Bacteroidia; order Flavobacteriales; family Flavobacteriaceae; genus Maribacter. The sequence goes on along the minus strand of CAZDOW010000049.1, from coordinate 8,755 downwards.
CCATATGTGTAATCTGTATCTATTTATGTATAAACGGGAAGTTGTTTAGGATGCTTATTTTTACTTTTATTTCTTACATTTAGTACGGTTTAGAGCAATGAAAGCCATTTGTTCCTTTTTTATACCGATTATACCAAATAAACTTCCATTGATACAAAAACTCCCTTCTTGTTATAGTTAAAAAATATTTTTAACTACTTTCATTCCTTGATTTAGATTGATTATGCTAGAAGCGGTAATTGTAGATGACGAAATAAAGGCTTTACAGAGTCTTACTTGGGAGCTTACTAATTTTAGTGACGAAATAAACGTATCTGCATCTTTCACAAATCCTTTTGAAGCTCTAGAATATCTTGAGAAAAATACTCCAGACTGTTTATTTTTAGACATTGAGATGCCTACTATGGACGGTTTTCAGTTCATTCAAAAGCTTACCAACAAGAATTTTCCAGTTGTTATCACTACAGCTTACAACCAGTATGCGATTAAAGCGCTAAAAAACGAAGCGATAGATTATTTATTAAAACCTATTGACACGGATGACCTTAAGGACACCATCGTTAAAATAAAGAAGTTTAACAGCAGGAACTTCACGGCAGAAAAACTAGAAAAGATTTTAATTAATTTTAACGCAACATCCATCCACAAAAAAATAACATTGAACACCGACGGAAAACTATTGTTTTTGGAGAGTGACGAAATTCTCTATGCTGAATCTGACGGAAACTACAGCACAATTTTCCTAGTAGACGGTCAAAAAATAGTACTTACAAAAAAGTTAAAAGAAGTAAATACACTGTTACCCAAAGATTCTTTTTTTCGAATACATAACTCCTACATCATCAACCTGAATAAAATAAAGGAGTTTTTAAAAACCGACGGTTACGTTGTATTAAAGTCAAACCATAAAATACCTGTATCTAGGCAAAAAAAATCCGATTTTCTGGACTTGTTATAAAATATTCTTATGCGAGTAGATGGTAAGAATACAACGGTAGTCAAACTCCTCAAAACAAAAGTAAAAACAACTTGGTATTTAACCTTGGTATTTAGTCTAATTTTGACTCTAAATACGCTTAATTCTCAAACGGTTACCGAGAACTTTAAAAGTTTAACCGACAGTCTAATTAAGGCTGCTCCTTCCTCCTTTACCGAAATTCACAGCGTATTAAGACAGCACAGAACAGATAGTATACGCATGCGTTTTTTTAGCCAAAAATCCAAACAAAAAGGATATGAGGCGGGAGAATCTTATGCATTCAGCGAACTAGGGCGCATCTATCGTAAAATTTCTAACTATGGGAAAGCAATAGAGTTACACCAAGAGGCACTAGCCATTGCCACGAAGGCAAACAATGTAGAATTTAGAATATCCAGTCTTAATTATTTGGGAGTCGTCTACCGGCGAACCTCCTCCATCCGTACCGCCATGGATTTTAACCAACAGGCCTTGGAACTAGCAGAAGCCATTGAAAATCCTTCAGAAAGTATAAAGAGAAGTATCAACATTTCCTTGAATAGCATTGGCAATCTATACCTTGCTCTTAAACAATATGAGCTTGCCATATCCTATTTTGAACGTTCTATGAAACTGGAAGCCGCACTTAACAATACCTTGGGACTGGCAATCAATCATCAAAATATTGGAAAATGCCAAGAGGAAATGGGCAACTTGGACAAAGCATTAGAAAACTATAGGACGTCTCTTGCCTATAATGAAGTTATAGACAATAATATGGGTCGTGTATTATGTAAAAATAGAATAGCCCAAGTATACATTAAGAAGGAACGCTATAACGACGCTTTGAACCTTATAAAACCTACGATGGCCATGGCCATGGAATTAGGAAACGGATTTTTGATTGCAAGACTTCAAAACAATCTGGGCTGGACACAGATGTTAGTAAACAATTTGGACGATGCGGAACAGAGTTTATTGGAAGGTAATTCCGTAAGCCAGAGATTTAACCTAAGGGAAGAATCCTCTCAGGCTAAGCATTTGCTATCAGAATTGTACGAAAAAAAGAAAGCCTTCGAGAAAGCGCTTGACTACAAGACCCAAGCCATTAAAATTGACAAGGAAATATTGAACGAAGGCACGGTACGCTATGTTAACGATATTCTATTCCGATACGATTACGAAAAAAAAGGAAATGAAATAGCCGTTTTAGCAAAACAAAACGAAATAGTAAGCTTAAAACTTAGAAGAAACAGCACTATGCTGCTTATTGGTGCCTTATCACTCATCCTTTTAGCAGGTATCCTATTTATTCTGTACCGACAGTACCAATTGGGCAACGAGAAAAAAATGTTGACCTTAGAACAGACCATGCTACGGAGTCAAATGAACCCTCATTTTTTATTCAACTCCCTAAATTCCATAAAGTTATATATCATAAATAATGAGAAGAAAAACGCGGTACATTACCTAAACAAGTTTTCCAAATTAGTGCGAAAAATTTTAGAAGCTTCCTCTCAAAGGGAAATTCCTTTGGCAGAGGAATTGGAGACGGTAGAGCTATATATGAATATTGAGGATATCCGCTTTTCTAACGAAATCAATTTTAAGATCAACATAAGCGATGACATAGATGTGCATACGGTTAAGATTCCTTCGCTAATTCTGCAGCCCTTTTTAGAAAACGCCCTATGGCATGGTCTTTCTTCTAAGGCAGGAGAAAAGAAAATTACACTAGATGTAACCTCAGGAGAGGATGGGTTTATAAATATTGCCATTACCGATAATGGCGTGGGCCGAGATGCGGCGGAAAAAATAAAAGAAAATAAGGTGTTGAAAAGAAAATCAGTCGGCATCGATATTACTAAGGAGCGCCTTGCAAACTTCTCCAAGGACTACCAAAATTCCTTTCATGTAGAGATTATAGATATTTATGATGATTCAAACAAGGCTTCAGGTACAAAGATTTTGCTTCACATACCCACTATTTAAGGTGGTCCTGCGCCACGGTTTCCAATTCTGCGTACCAATCTTCACCAAACTTTCGTATTAAGGCCTCTTTTACAAATTTATAAACAGGGACTTTTAGCTCCTCGCCTAAGGAACAGGCTGGATCACAAATTTCCCATTTATGATAGTTTACCGCTGTCAATTCTGTGTATTCCCTAATCCTAATAGGGTACAGGTGACAAGAAACCGGTTTTTTCCATTTTATTTTCCCTTGATTGTAGGCTTCCTCTATTCCGCATTTGGCGGTATTCTTATCATCAAAAAAAGCATAAGCGCACTCGCTACCATTAATCAATGGAGTTTCCCATTCATCGTCATCTCCTTTTACAAAAGCCCCTTCTTCCTCAATCACCTTTATACCTTCGGGCCTTAAAAATGGTTTTACCTTGGCATAGATATCCACTAAAATCTCGGTCTCCTTATCTTCCAAAGGTGCCCCAGCATCTCCATCTACACAACAGGCACCCTTGCAAGCGGAGAGATTGCATATAAAATCGTTTTCAATGATTTCTTCAGATACTATAGTTTTTCCTAGCTGGAACATTGCCTTTTTTAGGACGGCAAGATACATCATTTATAAGGTATCGCCTGCGTAGATATTTTTAGAAACAAAATCTAACTATAATTATTAACCCTGGTTTTTAAAAAGTTTTCAGGAATGACATTTAATTTTGAGCTTAGACAGATTGCCACCGCAAGCATGGTGCTTTTCGCGGTTATCGATATTTTGGGTAGTATTCCCATTATAATTGGACTACGTAACAAGGTAGGCCATATATAATCTAAAAAAGCATCGGTCGTTGCGGCGTTCATCATGCTTGCTTTTCTATTTTTGAGTGAAGAGATCCTTAAACATAGTAGGTATTGACGTGAATTCATTTGCCGTAGCTGGAGCTTTTATTATTTTCTTCTTGGCTTATAAAAATGATTTTGAGCATCAGTTTGTGCCGTAATGAAGAACCAGAGACCACCGCTAATGCACCCATTGCCTCCCCCTTGATTGCAGGTGGGAAACGCTGACTTCTTTGCTCTCATTAAGAGCTGAGTATCACGTAGAGAATATTATCATTAACATCATCTTTGTCTCTATGGTTTTAAAATCTTCAGTCAAACTAGAAAAATTATTAGGGGAAAACGGTGTAAACATTATCAGAAAGGTCTTTGGGGTAATTCTTTTGGCTTATGCTGTTAAATTATTCACCACGAACATCCATGAACTTTTTAACCAGTAAAAAAGGCCGTATTTTTGCGGTAATCTTAGTGTTATGAATAAAACTTTTTCGATTATACTGATTGTACTCGCCTTGGCATTAATTACTTACAACGTAACCTTGGTGGATTTTACAGCACCTTTTCAAGGAGATAGCACGGTAGCCCTTATTGGGATTGTCGCCTCTTTGTGTGCTATTGTGCTTCTGCTATTATACATAACGAGCAAAAAAGTACAGCAAAAAGTTAACCAAAATTAAGCACCACACTAAACTTCGAGTTTAGCACCATGTGCAATTACAGTTTAAAACAAAACTATATGTAGCTTTTGGACCGTAACATTTGGTTTGAGTGATTTTTTAACAGCGATTAAAAATCGATCCATCACTATTGTCAGACTAGTTGCCTTATTGAACGGTTGCTTAATTATTAGCCTCTATGGCATCTGCTTCTTTCTGTAGTACTGCAGGATGGTCCAGATCAATTACTTTTTGAAGCATAGTATCTCTACCGCTCTTAATTTTGGCATGTGTATTGGAATCAAAGAGCTGTTCTCCCAAAGCGGCTTTTAGATATAACTTTATGCTTTCCTGATTACCATAAAAATCCATGGACAATTTCTTTTTCAAGGAGTAATCCACAAACTTCTGGAATAAGATATCGTCTACCTTAAACTCATTAATGAATTCTTTCTCAGTGTACTGATTGTAACGATTCCTATCCTCATCCAAATGTTCAAAGACAAAGAAGCGTAGAAAACCGTAACTATCCATGCTTTCAACAGCTTCTTCTTCATTGGAACCTATGGGTACAAAAACATCTGGGATGATGCCGCCGCCGCCATAGACCACTTTACCCTTGGGAGTAGTAAATTTTAGGGAATCGGCCACTTTAATACTATCCACGGAAACAAGTTCACCACTATGGTAGCGCTCCGTAAAGCGTTTGTAATAATCCTTGTTCCCTTTTTCATAGTTTTTTTGGATACTCCTTCCGGTAGGTGTATAATACCGGGATACTGTAAGCCTAATAGCAGAACCATCTCCCAGCGACATCTCGCGCTGTACTAATCCCTTTCCAAAGGAACGGCGGCCTACAATAGTGCCCACGTCATTATCTTGTAAAGCGCCCGCAACTATCTCGCTAGCAGAAGCAGAGCGTTCGTTAATAAGTACATAAATTGGCTTGTCCTCAAAACTACCCTCCTCCGTAGCATAAGAATTATCTATATTACCCTTTTTGTTCTTGGTAAAAAGAATAAGCTTTCCATCCTTTAAAAACTCGTCCGCCATTTGCTCGGCAACGCCTAAATAGCCTCCTGGGTTGTCTCTAAGATCTAATACCAGTTTTTGAGCACCTTTCCTTTGTAAGTCGTTTAAGGCAGATTTGAATTCTTTAAAGGTGGATTCTGCAAACCGGTTGACCTTTATGTACCCCATATCCTCAGTTAACATATAATGTGACTCTACACTTTTTATAGGTACGATTCCCCTCTTCACAACAACGGTAAGGGTTTTGTCCTCAGACTTCCGGTAAACGGTCAATTTTACTTTAGTTCCTTCCTTACCTTTTAGCTTATCTACAATAATATCATTAGCCAGGTCTTTACCAAAAAGTGTGTCATTATCAGCCATTAGAATACGGTCTCCAGGTCGTATACCTTTAATAAAGCTGGGACCATCTTTGACTGTTCTGATTACTGAAATGGAATCTTTATACGAATAAAAGTTCACCCCTATTCCCACAAAATCACCTTTCATATTTTCAGAAACCCGGGCCATGTCTTGCTCTGGAATATAGACCGAATGCGGGTCCAATTTTTCCAAAATACTATTTACGGTTACATCTACAATACTGTCCGTATTAATTTCGTCCACGTACTCATAATCTATATAATCTATGAGTCGGTTTAACTTGTCCTTTTTAGAATTTGTAGAAAAAAGTCGCTCAGGGGTATCGTTAAAATGTAGCTTACCGCCCACAAAAATACCCAAGGCTAAAGCCGCAGCAATTATCGTTGGTACTAAATAGGTATATTTCTTTTTCATTTACTTCGCTTTGTGTTCTAAGCATCAATTTTGGCCATGTGAACCAATTCTACACCAGCCTTTTCTAAAAATTCCAATCCAGAACCGTCCTTGTAAGCAACTTGGTATACTACACGATTTATGCCAGATTGATGAATAAGCTTACTACATTCTCTGCATGGCGATAAGGTTATATACAATGTCGCATCTTGACAACTCTGTGTGGAACCCGCTACTTTCAATATAGCGTTGGCCTCCGCGTGTAGTACGTACCATTTGGTATAGCCTTCATCGTCCTCGCAAAAATTTTCGAATCCTGTAGGCGTACCATTGTAACCGTCCGAGATAATCATCCGGCCCTTAACAATAATAGCGCCTACCTGTTTGCGTTCGCAGTAGGAAAGCTTTCCCCACTCTTGGGCCATTCTCAAATACGCCTTATCGTATTTATTTTGTTTACTTTTCTTCATTAAAATAGCTTCAATAGCCGCATATACATCTAAGATACCGGCTTTACTTTCCTCATCCAACCTAAATAGATCAAATTTAACAAAAGAGTCCTACCAAGGAAACGCGTTATACAACAAGGGTATTGTAATCAAAATAACACAAATACTGGTCACCGTAATGAATGTTGATTGTTTTACTTTTAAAACCACCTGACAGATATACGCCAACGTGAGTACAATTATTACAATAATAACTTGAGAAAGTTCTATACCGAGAGCAAAACCAACAAGCGGAGTAATTTTTTCCTCCAAATCGGCGACCAACATTTTAAAGTAATTTGAAAAACCAAAGCCGTGAACCAATCCAAAAAATGCGGTGGCAATCATATGCCAAAGTATGCTTTTATGAGCTGTTCGCTTTCTTAGTTTTAGAATGTTGTATAGCGCGGTCAGTAATATGGTGACAGGAATTAAAAACTCGATTAGGGAAACATCTACTGTTACTATTTCAAATGCTGATAGCGCCAAGGATAAACAATGCGATACGGTAAAAATAGTTGCAAGCCATAAAACATTTACCCAGTTTTTAAACGTAAAAGGTATGGCTAAGGCCGAAAGAAATAAAATATGATCGTACGCATTACTATCCAACACGTGGTCCAGACCTAGTTGTGTGTAAAACCAAAACTCTTGCATAATACTATGTTTAAATAGCTTCTTCTATATACTCTTTATACTGCGCCCTTTGTTGCTAGCCAATACCACGCTCTTTTTGAATAGTCTCGTAAGCCCTTTGTACTTCCTTAAATTTCTCTTCTGCTCCTTTTTTAATGGCTTCGTCCTGCGTGTTTACACGATCGGGATGATACTTCTTAGCCATTTCTCGGTAGGCCTTTTTCACTTCTTGATCCGTAGATGATTTTTGGATGTCCAAAATCTTATAAGAATTGTCGGCCGATTTAATAAACATCGCCATAATACTTTCAAAATCCCGTAAACCTACCCTTAAGTACCCTGCAATCTCTCGTAACTTGGTTACTTCGGGGTTACTAATGGTACCATCGGCCTGTGCGATGCCAAATAGGAAATGGAGCAATTGCAAACGCACTTCATACCTGGTACGCTGTGTTAAGAAAGCACATATCCGTTGCGCGGAAATCTCTCTTTTTTTATTCACCTCGTTAAAAGTTCGAAAAATGGCATTGGCCTTTTCCTTTCCGTAGGTACCCACAAAATATTGACGCACGTAATCCATTTCACTCTGACTTACCTGTCCGTCTGCCTTAATCACTATGGAGCAAAGTGACAGCAGGTTCAATTCAAAATCAGCGGGCGATACAGACTGTCGTGTCATGTCGCCAAATACACTTTTGGCTCCTCCAGACTTGGAACTAAAAAGACTATCCAATACACTTCCTACAAAAAAGCCCAAAATCGCTCCGCCTATTCCTCTAATAAAAAAACCTATAAAGGCACCTACCCATTTAATCATAATGCATCTTAACTAATTTGCAAAGATAAATTATTAAGCAGAGAACAAATGACTAATGAAACGTTAAGGTGTTCATAGGGAATACGACAAATTGATTATCTTTGAAATTAGATTGATAATTTTAAAAAAATAGATATATGTATCCTGCGGAATTAGTAAAACCTATGAGAGACGACTTGGCATCTGCCGGGTTTGAAGAATTACATACAGTAGAAGCGGTAGAAAACGCTATAAAAAAAGAAGGTACTACACTAGTAGTAGTGAATTCTGTTTGTGGTTGTGCTGCGGCAAATGCAAGACCAGCTGCAAAAATGAGCTTGCAACATGCCAAAAAACCAGACCATGCGGTAACGGTATTTGCTGGTGTTGATACGGATGCGGTAACTGCAGCCAGAAACCTTATGGTTCCTTTCCCTCCATCATCGCCCTCTATGGCCTTGTTCAAGGACGGAGAATTGGTACATATGATTGAACGTCATCACATCGAGGGAAGACCAGCGGAAATGATTGCTGAGAATTTAGTACAAGCTTACGACGAGTTTTGTTAAAAAAAGCTGCCTAAATTTCCTTTAAATAGGAAAAACAAAAATTAAAACCACTTCAATTGAAG
>CAZDOW010000048.1:0-24857 GCA_964507115.1 uncultured Maribacter sp. | reverse complement strand
AACCATCTTCAGTGATAAAACCATAACCTTTGGAATCGTTGAAGAATTTTACTGTCCCTTTACTCATAATAGAAAAATTATATAATTAATTAAAGCGCAAAGATACTATTTAAATTTTTAATTTATAAATTTTGGTGCTTTAAGTTAACGTTAAGTATTTAAAAATCAATAATCTTCGAAAACTTTGGTTGTAACTTAAGAAGTTGGATCAGGTGTCATTCTTAAATATGGTTTTATTTCCTCCACACCTTTGCTAAACATTTCTTTAGCATCTGCCGTTGAGATTGCTGGACTAACTACTACATCTTGTCCGTTTTCCCAGTTTGCGGGAGTGGCTACTTTATGGTTCGCGGTAAGCTGTAATGAATCTATGACCCGTAATAACTCATAAAAATTACGACCTGTGGAGGCAGGGTAGGTTAGTGTCAATTTAATGCTCTTGTCCGGAGCAATAATGAATACAGAACGCACCGTAAGGTTGTTATCCGCTTTTGGATGAATCATATCGTACAAATTAGATACTTTTTTATCCTCGTCTGCTATAATGGGAAAGTTTACGATAGTTTGCTGCACTTCGTTTATATCTTTAATCCATTCTTTATGGGAATCTGCTCCATCTACACTCAAAGCCAGCATCTTTACATTTCTTTTGTCAAATTCGCCTTTGAACTTTGAAGCTGTACCTAACTCAGTTGTACATACAGGGGTGAAATCTGCAGGGTGAGAAAATAATATACCCCATCCGTCGCCTAAATAGTTATATAAATCTATTGTACCCATGGAACTGTCCGCTATAAAATTTGGAGCGGTATCGCCTAATCTTAATGTTGCCATTATGCTATTTTTTTAATTATTTCGAATATCCTACAAAATTAGTAGATTAATTGAGAGCTTCCGTGGTTTTAAGGTTAAAAATGTATTAAATTTAGTTACTTTTATTGGATGGAAAATTTGCGCTACCCTATAGGGTTTTATAAGTGTCCTGATCAAATTTCCGCTATTCATATTGAACAATGGATAACTGCTTTGGAAACCTTTCCAAAACGGTTGGAAGCTTCGTTACTTGGGTTTAGCGAGATTCAGTTAGATACTCCATATAGAGATGGAGGGTGGACGGTAAGACAATTGGTGCACCACATTTCGGATAGTCACCATCATAGCTATACCCGATTCAAATGGGCCTTAACGGAAGATAGTCCCGTGATTAAGGCCTATGAAGAAAAATCATGGAGTAGTCTTTTTGATGCGCAAACGGCTCCGATAAGCCTTTCTTTAAATTATATAAATGCACTTCATTCAAAACTGGTTTTCCTATTGAAAGGACTGTCGGAAGACCAATTGTTGTGCTATTATATTCATCCAGAAGATAGCAGTAAGGTCAGCGTTGCAGAAAACATAGGCAAGTATGCTTGGCATGGTAATCACCATTTAGCACATATTCAAAATCTGGTAAAACGCAAGGGTTGGTAAAACCTATAATGCATCAAATTTCTTTTGCCATAATAAACATGGGCTTTTCCGTTTCAATAGCTTGTTTGAAATGAATCTCGGTGGTACCAGAAATACTAAAACCGTTTTTTATATAGAAGTTTAAGGCTGGTCCTTTTTGCATGGTGTCTAGCCAAACAATTCTTTTTTGTAATGCTTTGGCCCGCAGCATCACAAAGTTGAGCGTTTTAGTTCCGATTCCTAAGCTACAAGCTTCCTTGGTAAGGTAAATCTTATCAATATAGAGTGCATCCTTTATGGAAAAATTGTTTAAGCCCCTAGCTACTGTAAATTTTAAAATCCCAACGCATTCGGTATTCCGGTTAATCAAAAATAACTGAGTATTTTTATCTGTTTCCTCGTTCTTTAGAACCTTTCTTGTAAAACTACTCTGTATATAAGGTGTGGAATCCTCATTAGGCCATAGATGCAAGTAGTGCTGGTTATATGCCTTGACGCCAATTTTTATATACGTTTTATATTGGGTGGGAGTCAAAGGTTCAAAATGTATGATATGTTTCATCATTCAAGATGCTTTTTCGCCCCCTTCGGGTCCGTAAAATAAAACCCAAGTGGAGAAATCATTGGTGAAATTTTCGAAGCAGTGGACCACCCCAGCTGGAACAAAAAGAAAATCTCCAGGACTAAAAGTAGTACGGATTTCGTCGTTGAGGAATTCACCAGATCCAGAAATAATAATATAAGCTTCGTCCCTAGAATGTGGCTGTTGTGCATCCTTTTTTTCTGGTTTATAGATTTCAACGGATAATGTGCCATGTTCAAAAAGTGTAGTAAAAAGCGTGGAGCAATCTTTAAGTTTTTTTAATGCTTCCTGCGAATCCAGTTTCATATAACAGGCGTTTTTAGTTAGTGCTTTCCCACTTTATATTACAGCCAATACTGGGTTTTTGAATTTTAGATACCGGTTTCCCTTCTAGAAGTGCATCCATGGCATTTTTTAAGTCATCGGCGGTTAAGGGAATGCTATTGCCTGGTCTGGAATCATCCAACTGCCCGCGGTATACCAGTTTTACATAGGAATTAAAAAGATAGAAATCTGGTGTGCATGCTGCATCATAGGCTTTGGCGACCTCTTGAGTTTTGTCATAGAGATAAGGAAATGAATATCCTGCTTCCACTGCCTTTCTCTTCATCAGATCGGGACTGTCTTGCGGATAGTTTACAATATCATTGCTGGAAATAGCTATGAATCCAATACCTTTCGATATATATTCTTCTGCCATTCGGGAAATTTCCGGATTCACATGGATGACAAAGGGGCAATGGTTGCAAATGAACATGATTACTGTTCCAGAAATTCCGGTCATATCCTCTAGACTAAGGGTTTTTCCACTTACCGTATCCAGCAGACTAAAGTCCGGAGCAGTGGTACCCAAGGCCAACATATTACTTTCTGTTCTTGCCATACTATTTCCCCTTTAAGCGCATAAAGTTAAAGGTATTTTTATTCATTTTTACTTTTCGAATATAAATGGGGACATGATTCCTATGGTAATAAGCCTCTTATAGAAAAAAACTCAGTTTTATCGAATGGTTTTAAGAGTAACGAATATTTGGAAACGTATCTTTTTTAAGTGTTGTATGCTACCCAGATATTAAAAAAGTAAGATTTCAACTTACAATAATTTAGATCTCAATAGATTAAGTAGGCAATTGTTTCTTTAGGTTTTTTCCTAAAAAACAAATAGCCAATTTAGAGGCGAAAGTAGTATCTTGGATGCTAGTAAATTCATCAATACGTTTTGGGAGGCCACGGTGTTTGTATCGAATAGATTAAAAAGTAGGATTTTTGACAGATACTCTTTTAGATAACATACATATAAATTATAATCAGGGAGCCTTGTGGGCTATGAATGTGGTATTGGCCTTTGTCATGTTCGGTGTAGCCTTGGAAATTTCTATTTCCGATTTTAAGACGCTATGGAAACGACCTAAGCCTGTATTGGTAGGAGTATGTAGCCAATTTTTGTTATTGCCTGTACTAACGTATTTTTTGGTTCTTTTAATGGAGCCCTATCCCAGTATAGCCTTGGGTATGTTTATGGTAGCTGCCTGCCCTGGTGGAAATATTTCAAACTTCATCTCGCATTTGGCTGGCGGAAATACGGCACTTTCTGTCTGTCTTACGGCAATTGCAACCTTATTGGCAGTTGTCATGACACCACTTAATTTACAGTTTTGGGGATCTTTGTATGCGCCTACCGCTATTATTTTAAAAGAAGTGGCCATTTCACCCGGTGAAATGGTAAAACTGGTAGCCCTATTATTAGGGATACCCTTATTTTTAGGGATGCTGGTAAATCATTGGAGACCGGTTTTAGCTTTGAAAATAGCCAAGGTTTTAAAAATTGTTTCTCTTTTGTTTTTTGTTTCCCTTGTTTTTTTAGCGCTTTATAATAATAGAACCATATTTATGGATTATATATTCTACGTCTTTTGGATTGTCCTCCTGCATAACCTTTTAGCCTTTATTAGCGGTTTTTCGCTTGCACGATTATTTGGTCTCTCTGCTGCAAACGTAAAGTCTATTACCGTGGAAACCGGTATTCAAAATTCAGGGTTAGGGCTATTGCTCATTTTTACTTTTTTTGATGGCCTCGGCGGTATGGCACTCCTTGCTGCATTTTGGGGTATTTGGCATATTGTATCCGGTTTGCTTTTGGCCACTTTTTGGGGAGTAAAACCAATAAAAACAGAAAAACTAGCGTAATTATATGTTGTACACAGTGCTAAAAAATAGTCTTGCTTTCGGATTATATGCCTATCATAGTAAAATAGAGATACATGGGTTTGATACTATTCCCAAAAATAAACCAGTACTTTTTCTACCTAACCATCAAAATGCATTACTGGACACGCTATTAGTGGCTGTTAAATGCAATAGAAAACCATACTTTCTAACCCGATCAGATATTTTTGGAAATGTTGTTTTAAACGCTTTGTTTAAGTATGTACATATGATTCCTGTGTATCGCTTGCGCGACGGTCGTGATAAGTTAGCCAAGAATCATGAGGTTTTTGATACCTGTGCAAAACTATTGGAAAGAGGAGAGGCCATAACCATTTTCCCAGAGGCTAATCATAACTTAAAGAGACGTGTTCGTCCATTGAGCAAGGGCTTTACTCGATTACTACTAAGGGCCTTGGAACTTTCGCCTGAATTGGATATTCAGATTGTTCCGGTGGGGATGAACTATAAGCATGCGTTACATTTCCCTGATTCGGTGGCATTACGTTATGGGAAGCCCATAGCAGTGCAAGAATTATTTGATAAAAACGATTTGCTAGGTTCTACTAATAAAATTAAGGATACGGTTGAGGCGCAATTGAAAATCTTGACCACCCATATCACACCAGAAGAAAATTACTTAGACATCTTAAATTATTTGGAATCTAAAGACGTTGATTTTTTGAAACCAAAAACAACAAATGCGTTAATTAAAGATTGGCAACCGTCAAAGACTTATGCGGTGGAAAGAAAGAATATGGATTCAAAAAGGCGTTCTATTTTGTATCCCTTTTTCATAGTGTTAAATTTCCCTGTACTGTTGCTGTGGAGATTTCTTGCCAAGCCTAAAGTCCCTGAACTTGAATTTATGGGAACTTTTAGATATGCAACGGGCTTTTTGGGTTTTTCAATGTACTATGGAATACTAATGATTTTTTCAGCAGCTATATGGAATATATTTTGGGCTGTTGGTATAATTAGTGTACTATTTTTATTCAATTTGTTTTATGTAAAATCATACAAATTTTGATTTTAATGAGGTAGCTCATATTTTTAGTTTCAGGTCGCATAAAGTTTCTATTTTAGCTAGGTTACAGCCTAACCTTTCAGCTTTATTTTTGGTCTACAAACACATTAAGTATAGCATTTATTGGAGCATCTACTTGCACCATCATCTATTTCTTTAATCTTCTTTTGGTGTGCTATTTTGCTCCAACCAATTTCCCTTAATTATAACGTTATCCCCCATCAAAATAAACAGCAGGATATCTAATCCTCTGGTCGTTATTTTATATGAAAAGGTTTTTTTAAAACATTAATATTTTTTATGCAAAACATAACTAATATAAATAATAATAAATGGATATAATTTGTAAACTTTGCAGCATCAATTTGATTACTTAGAACAATAAACATACCTGTTTAGTTTAAGAAAAAATTAATATTAATGTACTTGGAAGTTATTAAAAATTCATACAAAGGTGATCGTTCCAATGACTGAACATATAAAATTTATAGAGGGCTGTTTCAGTCCTGCAGAAGCCGCGGATGTGCTTTTGTCTCTACTAAATGATAAAATAAAATTTCATACCGTAAAATCACTTAACCTGCGCCATGGCGAATCAAATGAGGATTTTAGTTCTTCAGAACGAATTATCCGCTTAAAAGAAGCTAAGAAATACGTAGAAAAATTAGTCTTGTTAGCGCACCAAAACGGTAAGGCGTTAGAGATTGACAGTATCATTAAAATTAGTGTCATTGATAGACCTACAATATAGAAAAATGCCTTCCTACTGTGCGTACTTTTTTTTGCCTCTTCCTATTGAAGCTAACATATTTTTAAACTTGATTAAACCCTAAAATGAACGTGGAAAATAACCAACAACTTTCTATGACGCAAAGCCAAGAGGAAACCAGCAAAGACCCTTCAGCCGTAATATTTTCAAAAACGATTTGTTCACTCCTTTGGTTGCTCTTGGTTGCCAATATCGCTGGGCTTTTATATTATTTTCCAAATATTCCTGAATGGCGCTATGAAAATATATTTCGGGTTAATGGCTTTACCATTTTAATATGGACTACCGTTACCTTTTTTAGTGCTCTAATAAGTACGTATGCAGGTAATTACTTAAAAGGCTTCCGCTATCATTCCAAGTTCATGATACTTTGTCTTTTCTTTACTTTGGCTGTAATGCTTTTTGTTGCATCGGAACATATCCTTCCATTGTTAGTTAGTTGGTTGGTCATGGGCTTTATTATGTCCAGACTAATTGGGGTAGATGCAAAATGGGGAGAAGCACGTGAGGCATCAAAATTTACTCTAAAATATTTTTTAACTGGAACTATATTTTTGAGTACGGGCATATTATTGTTGGCCTACCAAAGTGATAATTATACCGTATCCGGTATTCTTGGAGCTTTGGACGAACTTCCTGCATACATAACGTTTATAGCTGCCATTTGTATCATTATCGCAGCCATAGTGCAGTCGGCCATATATCCTTTTCATCGCTGGTTGCTTTCGGCTATGACTGCGCCTACGCCCGCATCTGCACTTATGCACGCAGGTTTTGTAAATGGTGCTGGTATTTTGTTGGCGTTGTTTTCTACGGTTTTGTTCGCCACAGACACCCTTAGCCTGCTCTTCGTTATTGGCGGTTTAACGGCAATCATTGCACAGTTCACAAAACTTCTGCAAGTAAACGTAAAACAAAAATTGGCCTGTTCCACCATTGCACAAATGGGTTTTATGATTATGCAGTGCGGTCTCGGTTTTTTCAATGCTGCAGTAGCTCACCTTATTCTTCACGGTTTTTATAAAGCCTATTTATTCTTGTCTTCTGGAGAGGAGGTAGCACATTCTATACCTCAAAAACCTTTGGATATTAAGATAAAGCCCTTGCAGGCTTTGGTGGTTCTAACCTTTGGTGTTTTTGGGGCTTTTCTTTTTACCCAGCTTACCGGCAAAGGAACCAATGTGGATAGTGGTATTTTCTTAACCCTGATTGTGGCAATCACCGTTGGGCAGGCGACCTATAATATCCTTAAGGAAAGAAGTTTAACCCTATCACAGAAAATAGTGTTACCACCTGTACTCTTTATTTTAGGAATTGGCATGTATGCCTTAATGTACAATGGTGTAACTCTGCTAATGGCAGATATGCCTATGGTGGCTGTAGCGCTGCCACTTTCTGCGGTCCAGATTGTTTTTGGACTTGTGTTTTTAATAGGTTTTTTTATTATGAAATTAGGGATTTACCGAAATATACCATGGCTATACGTAAAACTCATGAACATATCGCAGCCTTATAAAAAGTCCGTCTTACTCTATAAATCTAAATTTTAATGATGCCACAAGACATTTTAAACAGTATCAACGAAGCATCCAAAGTAATTGGAAAAACTTGGCCATTGTACTCTTTTGTTACTTCTAATCCATTATCTGGTTATGAACGAACACCTTTTACAAAGGCGGTGAATAGTGCAAAAACACTTTTGAATACTAACATGTTTCCAGAAACAGCGCTATATAGACAAGCATGGGATCAGGGAGAAATTGATAAAGTGGTTGTGGAGGGGTTACTTCAGGAAAGCGGATATAAAGAAATACCGGAATTCTATCTACAGCAAATGGAATCCCGAAAAGAAACGGTGAAAAAGAACAAAAACCATCAGTTGGATGGTATTATGGCCAAATGGCTGGCTGCTTTTATGGATGAAGGATTGGCCGAATGGCAAATGCCAGGCAAGAAAGCCGGTTTTTACAAAGCGTGGCGAAAACTGGCTCCATACGATACCGATTTTGGGGTTTTGTCCTTGAGCGATATTCCTAAGAACAGTTCAGAGGCACTGGTACAGGTTATGGAAGCGGAGGAAGAAGAGAATTACCTAACTATATTTTCCCAACATTTAGCCGCTTTGCCAGGATGGACGGGATATATCAACTATCGTATTGCATCGGATTCCTTATGGCAGAAAACATATCCCATAAGTTTGGAGGACTATTTGGCGGTGCGTCTTTGGATTGCAAAACAATTGAAACTTCCTATACTAGCTAAAGAGGATAATACCCTCCCAGTAGAAGATGATATGGCGCAACTCCAAAATATTTGGTTAAAAGCGTGGGAGCAAAGTTGGCAGCAAGAATTGGTGAACGCTTTGGAGAACCAATCGATTTCAGTACAAGCTACTAAAGAAACATTGGGGATACCAGATGCCCAAATGGTATTTTGCATAGACACCCGTTCTGAACTTATTAGAAGACATGTAGAATCTAAGGGCAATTATGAAACCTTTGGTTATGCTGGATTTTTTGGTTTAGCTATGGATTATGTGAGTATGGAAGATGGTTTAAATCGCAAATCTTGCCCGCCTATTGTTGATTCTGCCTATAGCGTTTGCGAAGCGCCGATATCTCAGACTGACGAGAAATTAATAAACTATGTAAAGAAAAATCATAACCTAAAGTTTGCTAAATTTTTCTTGAAACGGATGAAAAATATGCTTCCTTCTGCTTTTGGTTATGTGGAGGGGTCCGGATTCTTTTATGGACTTCATTTGTTGGTACGAACTTTAATACCTGGACAATTTTATCGCTTCAAACAGAAAAATACGCCCTCTTATGAACAGTTATGTACTCCTGAAATTCATAGCACTGATGCTCTAGAGACTAGCAGTATAACTATTCCTTTGGAAGCTAAAGTAGGTATTGTTAAATCTGCTTTTGACCTTACTGGTTGGAAGCAATTTGCGTCATTGGTTCTTTTTGTGGGGCATGGAAGCCATTCCGCCAACAACCCCTTTGGTTCAAGTTTAGATTGTGGTGCTTGTGCCGCAAGTCCAGGTAGGCATAACGCCCGTATGCTCGCTAAGCTGGCCAATGAGTTGGAGGTTAGAAAAGTACTTGCGGAAAGCCATAATATTAGTATACCAGACACTACTGTATTTATAGGAGCCGAGCACAATACCACTACCGATGAAATTGTACTTTTTGATTCTCAAGTTCCTAGTACATATAAAGAGCAATTGGTTGCGCTAAAGAAAAGCTTATTATTGACACAGCAGACTGCAACGCAGGACAGACTTGGTAATTCTACTAATAGCGTTGCTCTTGCCGAGCGTAAAGCGAACCAATGGAGTGAAACTAGACCGGAATGGGGCTTGGCTAAAAATGCAGGATTTATTGTAGGGCCTAGATCGTTGACTAAGAGTGGAAACTTGGATGGCCGTTGTTTTCTTCATTCCTATGACTGGGAATCGGATGAGAAAGGTGCGGCTTTAGAAGGTATTATGCAAGGACCTATGGTTGTCACGCAATGGATCAACAATCACTACTATTTTTCTATGGTGGACAATGATACTTTTGGTGGCGGTTCCAAAATAACCCACAACATTACGGGCAGGTTTGGCGTAGTTCAGGGTAACGGTGGAGACTTAAAGATGGGTCTTCCTTTGCAATCGCTCCGTTCTTCAGATACGCAGATGTATCATAAACCTTTACGACTTTCGGTGCTTATACAGGCACCTCAAGCCAGAGTAGAGGAAATCCTTTTACGTAATGAAAATCTTAAGACGCTTTTGGATAACGAATGGATTTATTTAATGGTTATGGACCCGATAGTTGATAATAAGATTAAACGGTACGAAAAGGATATGAAGTGGACACCTGTATTGGGAGAATCAAATGCAAAAGAGGATAAGAAGTCAAAAACTTTTATTCACACGGCATAGGAAGTAACTAATTTAGATGCTATTTTTAATTGGTTGAAGCCTACTAAACTGTTCTAATTTAACTTGAGTCTTTTAAGCTATTTGGATCTAAGATTTATCTAGACAATATGCAATTGATTATGATGGTTTTTAAGTTCTAAATTTCATGTCTTTTTTATAATTTTAAACGTTTGAAGATTAAATTTCTGGTAGTACGGGAAGGGTGATTATTGGTAGAATTTTCTATTCATATTAACTTTTACTAACTCTTTTTTATCGTTTTTAATTTCAAGGACTAAGGAGTCTCTAGATTTAAAAATGGAAGTTTTGGTTAGTAAGGTGCATGTTGGAATAGCTGATAGTGTTTGGCCGTTTACGCTAATAATTTCATCTCCTGGACTCATTTGGGTACGAAGGGCATCGTCCCATACGATTCCTACAATAATTTTTTTATCTTTAAGTGTTGGTGAAAAACCTAACAGTTTTTCCGACAGGTCTGGATAACTTATGTAAGGATCAAAATAGAATTTTTTCTCTTTAAAATCGAAAGTAGCAGTGCCTTGTTCAAAAAAGGAGGCACCAATTCTAGAATTAGTATCATTTGTAGTTTCTGCAAGGGTATTTTTAAAAACTGTACCGCTTAGTTCTATGTCCTTAATCATAACACGGTATTGGATGCTGCTTTTTCCTGTACCAAATAAACCTATGGTAGACGAACCGGTTCCTTTAGCTAGAGGCGTGTAAAAATCTTTTTTGGCAAATAACCTATGCGCTTTTAATGAGATGTCATAAGTCCCCTCCATTCCGGTATCTAACAGTACTTTGTTTTTACCTATTCCTTTTAGCTTTATCCAGGTATAAGGGCTTTTTTGATCACCAAATAATTGAAGTTTGGTTTTATTTTTCTTGTTTACATTTAGTTTCTTGATATCATCAGAAATGAGTAGTGTTTTTTCTTTGTTATTTATTTGAACAACGGAATGATGCAGCATGTTACTGCCAATAAAGCCGTCAATTTCAAAACAACTAAAAATATCATCTATTTCAACTTCATGCACTATGGCTGTGGTACTTAAAAAATTAAGATTGCCCAAACTTAACTTAGGAACTTTAACCAAGGCCATTTGCTTTTTGGTTTCATTTGCATCTGATACTGCTAGACTATCCAAGGCAATAATTCCTGCTTTTTTCGCTAGACTTTTGCTTAAAATATTTGGAGCACCAGTATCCAAAATAAACCGATATACTTCTCCCTGGACGGTAACCGGGATAATAATTTTACCCCTTACGTATTCAAAAGGGATTTCTTGATAATAACTTTTTTCCTTTACGTAAGGCTTTTTACTACTAAGCGATTGCGCTGTAACGCTGCTGCTAAATAATAATAATAACCCTATTGACCAAAAAGTGAATAGTATCCTGTTTATATTCATCAAATTCATTGGTACGCCGATTACATCATCTCACCAAAGAAAATAGCGTTCATCAACAGTTTGTTAGTGCCATACCAAAAGGCTCTGAAATTAGTATTATCAGTGAATGTAATCACCTTTCCTCTGCCTAAACCTTGCACTTGAAAAGGAACCGAGTTTTTAAGCATTTCTAAATTCTCCTCAGATACATAACCGCTCATCAAAGGGTTGTTAGTGTAAACAATAGGATTGTTATAACTATCCTTATGAGGTTTGATGTAGACATTGGTATTCCGAAAAAGAGATAATTTATCATTTTTATAACCAAAGTTAATAGGGTGTGAGCGGTCCAGACTAGCTTCAAAAATGGCCCCGCCTGTAACCTGTGCACCCCTAAAATCATTCTTTTTTCCAAAGGAGATGTCCTTTGCCACTAAGGTGTCTTTTTTGAATTCTAGTTTCATGAACTCGTTTTTGTTGAGCCATTCGGCCATATTTCGGTATCCGATTAAGGTTCCTCCGTCCTTAACCCATTCTTTAATTTTTTCGGTGTTACGCTTATTTATAGCATTGCCGTAGGCGCTAGGCAGGATAATGTCTGTGTACTTGCTTAAATCTACGGAACTTAAATAGTTCAAATCTATTTTGGTAAGTTCCATAGTGTAGCGTGTATCAAATAAATGCCAGATTTCGCCAGCATCATAAGATCGGATGCCATCTCCAACAATAATTGCTACTTTTTGTTTATGGATAGGATCAAAATCATTACTTCCTAAATCGATGCCTTTGGTAAGTCCAGTGCCTACAGAAGTTATCTGTAAATTACTTTCGTTGGCCACGCTAAGCATAAACTCATGTAGTGCAGTTGCGTTGAGGTCTTGGTTTTGTACTGGAACCATAATGGTACCATAATCATAGGTTTTTCCTTCCAAGGTAAAAGGAGATTTAGCCACTTTGGCGCGTAGTCCTTTTTCCACTATGGCATTCAGTGCTTTTGGCGTATAATACTCATTCCATTCAAAAAGATAAGCGTAGTTGCTCTTGGCGCTTACGGAACCTGTCATGGGCGCCAATTCAGCAATTTCAGGACCAGCATTATCGAGTGAGTTAACTTCTGTATAATCTACATTAAATGCCAATGGGAAGGTCCAAGCGGATACATCATAGAAAAGACTGTCTTTAAAAGTAGTACGTTTTTCGAACATCCCTTGAATCAATCTTGGATTTTTTTGATCCATAGGAATGACATAGCTGTTACCTTTTGTGTACGCTTTTCCATTAATGGTGGCATCCTTAGCCAATTCGTGAAATTTTATCTTATGTCTTTGTAAGATTTCTGCCAAGTGCCAAGCTTTTGCACCGTCTTTACTATCCCCAAAAACGATTCCCTTAACCTTATTTTTAGAAGTTTCAACTTTAATATCTTGGTAGAACTTTCTCTGGTAATTTAAGATTTTTTCTCGCATGTTCTCTGCCGCTTTAACCGTAGAAACAGCAGTAGTAAATTGGTTGCGAATGGTAAAAGG
Source organism: uncultured Maribacter sp. (assembly GCA_964507115.1). GTDB lineage: Bacteria > Bacteroidota > Bacteroidia > Flavobacteriales > Flavobacteriaceae > Maribacter. The sequence continues at coordinate 11,973 of CAZDOW010000048.1, read as the reverse complement.
AAAGGTCAATAATCCGTTTTCACTCTCCTGTATATGACCTCTAGAACTTCCTTGCTCAAAAAGGATTCCTATACTTCCGTTTACGTCGGGGAAAGTGGAACCTTTGCCATAGTAATAATCGTCAAAACTTTCTTCAGAATAGTAGAAGGATCCTATTTTATCCAAAGCCTTTGCATGGTAAGTGCCTATTTCACGAGTAAGCTCTTGGTTCATTTCTGGTGTAAGCGGATGCGTTCTCATGGGTTCCCCAGGCTGAAAGAAAAATGTTGAATTAGTACCCATTTCATGATGGTCTGTCAAAATATTAGGCATCCATTTGTGAAAGCTTTCTATGCGAGCCCTGCTTTCCGGTAGTTGCACTGGTAACCAGTCTCGGTTCATATCAAACCAATAATGATTGGTTCTGCCGCCTGGCCATACTTCATGATATTCCCGTTCGTTATTATCGGCTACTAGATTAATACTTTTATTGGTATTGGCCCAATACGCAAAGCGTTGTAACCCATCTGGATTGAATGAAGGGTCTAATAGGATTACCATATTACTTAGCATAGCCTCTATTTCTGAACCTTGCGCTGCTGCTAGATAATAAGCATATGCCAATGCCGCATTGGAGCCACTGGGTTCATTTCCGTGTATGGAAAAACCTTGATACACCACTATTGGCATTGAAGCAGTGTCCAAGTTGGCTCCATTTTCTGTAAGGGCAACATGGTCTTTTCTTATTTTTTCAATATTCTGATGGTTCTTTGGAGTGGTAACCGTTAGTAATAAAATGGGTCTGCCTTCAAAGGTTTCGCCTCTGTTCTCTATAGTAATCCGATCACTGGCCTTAGCCAAAGCTTGCATGTAAAACATAAGCTTGTCGTGGGTTACATGCCATTCTCCAACCTCATGCCCAATAATATCTTCGGGTGTAGGTATAGCTGCATCATAGGAAACTTCCTGTGGCAAGTAATAGCTTAAATCCAGTTTTTCCTGTGCTAAAGAAGTAAAGGAAATAGCGAGTAAAACGGCAAGTAGTAGTTTTTTCATAATTCTAATTTGATTATCTAGACTATAAAAATAAAAAACGACCCTCAATAATTAGGGTCGTTATCATTTTATTTAAGAGAATTGATGCTTAAATATCATCAAAACTAACATCGGTAAAGTTACCTGTTGGTGTTTCGTCGCTTGTTGGGGCGATTTCATCCTCTTCTTTCTTAAAATCTTTTTGATGTCTTTCGGAAATCACCTCGGTACCTTTTTCATTAATGATGAAATCCATCATTTCTTCTACATTTTCCTTAAAAGCCTCAAAATCCTCTTTGTATAGGTATATTTTATGTTTTTTGTAGTGAAATGAACCATCGTCATGAGTGAATTTTTTACTCTCCGTAATGGTTAGATAATAATCACCAGCTTTGGTGCTTCGTACGTCAAAAAAATAGGTTCTTCTACCTGCCCGTAAAACTTTCGAGTGAATTTCTTCCTGATCCATTAATTCTCTATCGCTCATTTCCTTTGATTATAAAGTGTGATTGTTCTATCAAAAATGGAGAAAAAAAAGCTATCCGACAACAATTTTCTAGTTTTCTTTCTCTGATAGTTGGTTCTGATAAAGCTCTTTGTAATAACCTTCTATGGCATTTAATTCCTCGTGAGTGCCCTGCTGTAATAGCTTTCCATTTTCCAGTACTAGAATTTTATCTGCGTTTTTAGCAGAAGAAACCCTATGACTTACTATCAAGGTAGTCCTGTTGCTTGATGCCTTTTTTAGATTGGAAAGTATTTCTTCTTCAGTTTCCGTATCTACTGCGGACAAGCAATCATCAAACAAATATATATCAGGATCTTTCATTAACGCCCTTGCAATAGATACTCGTTGCTTTTGTCCTCCACTCAAAGTAATACCCCTTTCGCCAAGTACTGTCTCGTATTGCTTTGAAAATCCCATTATATTATTGTGTACCACAGCTTCTTTTGCAATAGAAACGATTTCCTCGTCAGTAGCGTCATATTTACCGAACTTGATGTTGTTTTTAATTGTATCTGAAAATAAGAAAGCATCCTGGGGAACAGCACCTATAGATTTTCTTAGATCGGTTAAGTTTATGTTTTTAATCGGTTCATCATCGATATAAATTTGCCCTGAACCGGTGTCGTATAACCTAGCTACTAAATCTAGAATTGTAGATTTCCCTGATCCTGTCTTACCTAAGATGGCCACAGTATCTCCGCGGTTTATGGTAAAAGAAAGGTCTTTTAGCGCATGGATTTCAGTGTCTTCGTAGGTGAAATTGACATTTTTAAATTCTATTTTTCCTTTAATATCGTGGGATTGTGAAACGCTGTTTTCCAGTTCCGGTTGTTCCTTAAGAAATTCATTGATTCTTTTTTGACTTGCTTCCGCGCGTTGCACAATAGAAGTTAGCCATCCTACAATGGCTACCGGCCAAGTAAGCATGTTTACATACAAAATAAATTCAGCGATAAGTCCAACGCCAATTTCACCATTGATGTATTGCATGCCTCCTATGTATATCACCAAGATATTACTGATACCAATGAGCAGGACCATTAAGGGGAAAAACCAAGCATTTACCTTTGCTAAGCTCATGCTTTTATCTTTTCCAGCTATCGCTAATTGTGTTAACTCAGCATTTGTTTGAGGTTCTAGCGCATAGGCTTTTATCACGGAAACGCCAGAGAATACCTCTTGTGTAAATGTAGAGAGGGAGGAAAGGTATTCTTGTACTACGGTACTCCGTTTATGTATGACTTTGCTAATTTTATAAATAAGTACGGATAAAATAGGTAGTGGTAATAAGGTATAGGTGGCAAGGGTTGGAGCCTTTATAAACATTAAAGGAATAAGGCATGCAAAAAGTGTTAAAGTTTGTATACCGTACATAATGGCCGGTCCTGAGTATAGTCGTACTTGGTTTACATCTTCGCTTATGCGATTCATTAAATCACCAGTCCTATTCTTTTTATAGAAGTTTAGGCTTAGGATTTGGTAATGGTCAAAAATCTCGTTTTTAAGATCGTATTCTATGTATCGGGAAATGTTGATAATAGTTTGCCGCATTAAAAATGTAAAGAAACCGGATAGCAGTGCGGCACCAACGATTATTAAAATATAAATAGTAAGTTCCTCTTGTGCAACTTCCTTTACAATCTCAGAAGCTAAATACTCCTCAACTACGGTAATGGTCTTATTTACGTAAGAGGGCATTATGAGCTGAAAGAGCCGTGCGAAAATGGTAATTATAATTCCTAATAATAATTTAAACCAATATTTTTTGAAGTATTTGTTGAGGTGCTTAAGTTCCTTCATCGGAAAAATTAAATGGGAATTGTAAGTTTTATATTATTCAAAGATAGGTTTTTGCCATAGAATGAAATGTTATAAAATACCTAAGAATAATTACGATTGCCTTTGCCGTGCTATAAATAGATGCGTACTTTTGTGGCTGAAAATTTCAACCTAAAAAAGTTCTTTAAAATGCTTACAAGAAGGCATATCAGGGTAAAGGTAATGCAATGCATTTACGCGCTGATTCAATCCAAGGATGATTCCTTGCAAAAACAGGAAAAGTTTTTAAAAGTAAGTATTGAGAATACATACACCTTGTATTTGTTATGGTTAAGTCTTTTTGTGGAAATACAGCAAAAAGCTTCTGAACAGCTTACCCTTTCATCAAAGAAGTACCTTGCCGATGCTACAAACGACTATCCAGACAAGGCAAGATTTGTAAATAATCGTCTTTTACAACAGTTAAATAATAACCAATTATTAAAGGAAATGTTAACCAATAAAAAATTGGATAACTGGTACTTGAACGAAGAATACGTAAAGCTGATTTATAAGGAAATAATCCAAAGTAGCATTTACGACGATTACATGAAAGAAGCTGGGAGTAATTTTGCTAAGGATAAAGCTTTGATACTGGAATTATTTAAGGAAATTATAGCTCCAAACGAAAAAATCTATGAATACTTTGAGGATGATAAACTTACATGGATAGATGATATTCCGATTGTAAATACTTTTATTCTAAAACAGTTCAAAAAAGCAAAAGAGGTTCATAACGAGGCGTTCTTTCTTCCAAAACTCCTAAAGGACCAAGAAGATATGGTTTTTGCAAACGATTTATTAACCAAAACCTTGTTGAAGAATGCTTCCTTGGAAAATGAGATAGATGGTAAGACCCCAAATTGGGATAAGGACCGTATTGCGGATATTGACAGTATTTTATTGAAAATGGCTATTTGTGAGCTACTTCATTTTCCATCTATCCCAGAAAGGGTTACTATAAATGAGTATTTAGAGATTGCAAAGGAATATTCTACTCCCAAAAGCAGTATTTTTATCAACGGTATTTTGGATAAATTAACCAAAGAATACAAGTCTGAGGGAAAGCTTAACAAAATTGGTAGGGGTCTGTTATAAAATAATTTTCTAATTTTACGTTTTAATATAATAACAAATAATAGTTAATAATGAAAAAAATAGTTTTAGCCATTAGTATGGTATCGTTGTTCGCATTTACTTCTTGTAAGGAAAATGCCTCTGAAAAAATAAAAACGGATAATGTAGCGCAAGCGGCGGAAAGAGATGAAGCTGCTAAAGCCGTCCCGGTAATGACCTTCGAAAAAACCGAACATGATTTTGGAACAATTAATAGAGGTACGGCACAGGAAGCGGCATTCAAGTTTACCAATACAGGAAATGCACCGTTGATCATCACGGATGCCAAAAGTAGCTGTGGCTGTACGGTGCCTAACCCACCTAAAGGACCTATTGCTCCAGGTGAAACCAGCGAACTAATAGTGAAGTTTAACGGTTCAGGTCAAAATCAAATAACCAAGACTGTTACTGTTACGGCAAATACCGAAAAAGGTTCTGAGATTATTAGAATAAAAGCATTCGTTAACCCAAATGGAGTGGCTCCATTAGGTCCGGTTAAACAATAGTTAATAAAATAAATTCCAAAAATGGGTGATATAGGACAGTTTCTTCCAATGATATTGATTTTTGTGGTAGCATATTTTTTTATGATACGACCACAAATGAAGCGACAAAAAGACGAGAAGAAGTTTTCGGCAGAATTAAAACGCGGTGACCGAGTGATAACAAAAAGTGGTTTGCACGGAAAAGTGGTAGATATAAACGATAAAGATCTTTCATGTGTTTTAGAGACCATGGCAGGGAAATTAAAGTTTGATCGTACTGCTATTTCTATGGAGATGAGCAAAAAATTATCTGTTCCCGTTCTGGAAAAAAAGTAATAGTAGCATAAAAAAGTTTAGAGCACCAATAGCAATATTGGTGCTTTTTTTGTTGGCATAAACCCGTATCTTGAAGGCATAAAAGAGTTTGTTATGGCATTGGATAGAAGAAGTTTTTTGAGAAAGGGAACTGCTGGGCTTGCAGTTACGGGAGCATCATTTTTATTTCCTATGGAACTCTTGGCGGTGATAAGGAGAAAAGTTGGTCCTAACGATACTATAAATATAGGGTTGATTGGATGTAAAGGTATGGGGTTTTCGGACCTTGTTTCCATCTTAAAAATGGGAGATACCAATGTAGTTGCATTATGCGATGTAGATGAGAATATATTACAGGCCAGAACCTTGGATTTGGAAAAGGCTGGTATCAAAAAGCCAAAATGGTACAAGGATTATCGTCGTCTTTTAGAAAATAAGGATATTGATGTGGTGGTTATAGGTACACCAGACCATTGGCACTGTCTACAGCTAACAGATGCCTTGCAAGCCGGGAAAGATGTGTATTGTGAGAAACCAATTGCCAATTCTATACAGGAGGCTAATATTATGCTAAACTATGTTCAATCTAGTGACCGTATGGTTCAAATTGGACAATGGCAAAGGAGTCAGCCTCATTTTGTGGATGCCATTAAAATGGTTCATTCAGGTCAATTAGGGGAGATTCGATTAGCAAAAGCATGGGCGTATATGGGATGGATGAAACCTGTACCGATAGTAGCTGACACTGGGGTGCCAAAAGGTGTAGATTATGATATGTGGCTTGGCCCTGCTCCAAAGAGGAACTTTAATACGAATAGATTTCATTTTAATTTCAGATGGTTTTGGGACTATGCGGGAGGTTTGATGACCGACTGGGGCGTACACCTTATAGACTACGCACTTTATGGCATGAAAGCTGGAACACCAAAATCAGTAATGGCGCTAGGAGGAAAATTCGCATATCCAGATGATGCTTCTGAAACCCCTGATACGCTCCAGACCGTTTATGAATACGATGACTTTTCTATACTTTGGGAACATGCCACTGGAATAGATGGGGGTAATTATGGACGAAATCATGGTATAGCCTTTATAGGAAATAATGGTACGTTGGTACTAGATAGAAAAGGTTGGGAAATTATACCTGAGAAGGATTTTCAAGGTTGGGGAAAAGAAGGTATACCGAAAATGGAAGCCGTTTCCTTTGATAAGGGCAATAAAAGTGGATTAGATTTACATACCGTTAATTTCATAGAATCCGTTAAGAGTAGAGATGCCACAGCACTAAACGCACCTATAAAGGTAGGGTATGATGCAGCGTTGGTTTCTCACATGGGGAATGTGGCCTTTAAAACGGGCGATAGGATTTATTGGGATGAAGCTACCGGTTTGTTCAAGAGCGAATCAGCAAATGAATTGGTAAAGGCTAACTATCAAAATGGATGGGAACTTCCTATCCTATAAAAAAAATGGTTTTTGGGTTTGTGCTAGAATTTAGTGTAATGCTTTTCTAGCACGACCATATTGTAAAAATAAGCTGTTAGTTTAAAATCTTGTATTCCTTTCTGCGAATCAAAAAAAGAAGGTTTTGTCCATTTCATTTGACGATTCACTTTTACGATAAAATTATTTTTAATCTTTGTGATTAAGTATGTGTCCTGATTATAATCATGCATGAAATTTGTAGTACTTCTAAACACTTTGAAACATTTTTGAGAGCGCCTACCTGTTGATGGAGTTTCTTTTAAGCCATGACTATTTGGTAGCGGTAAGTTCACAAATTTTAACGATAACTTCAGTAGCTTTTTGCATGCTTTCCACAGGTATGTATTCGTATTTCCCATGAAAATTATGACCGCCGGCAAATATATTTGGGCAGGGTAGTCCCATGAAACTTAATTGAGAGCCGTCAGTACCTCCTCTAATGGGCTTTATGTTGGGGGTAATTTCCAGTTTCTCCATGGCTTCTTTTGCAATGGTTACAATATGCATTACGGGGGTTATTTTCTCCTTCATGTTGTAGTATTGATCCTGGAGTTCTAGTTGGATGCAATCTCCATGTTTAATCTTCAGTATATCTGTGATTTCAACTAAAAGTGCCTTTCTCTGTTTAAATGTATCAGTATCGTGATCACGTACTATAAGTTCCAGCGCGGTTTTTTCAATACCTCCCTCCATTTGGTGCACATGAAAGAAACCTTCCCTGTTAGTTGTGTTCTCTGGCGTTTCCTTCGCAGGTAGCATCGTTATAAATTCGTTTGCTATTCTCAATGAATTTACCAATTTACCCTTTGCATACCCGGGATGTACACTTTTTCCTGTGATAATAATCTTGGCTCTTGCTGCATTAAAGTTTTCGTATTCTAATTCCCCAATCTGACTGCCATCTATAGTATAGGCCCATTCGGCACCAAATTTGGCAACGTCGAATTTATGAGCGCCACGGCCAATTTCTTCATCAGGGGTAAAACCTACCCTAATTTTTCCATGTTTGATTTCAGGATGTTGTATTAAATACTCCATAGCCGTCATAATTTCAGTAATACCGGCTTTGTCGTCCGCTCCTAAAAGTGTGGTGCCGTCAGTAGTAATTAGGGTCTGGCCCTTGTATTGTAGCAAATCCTCAAAATAATCTGGAGATAGAATTATGTTTTCCTTTGCATTCAAAACTATTTCCTTACCGTCGTAATTCCTTACGATTTGTGGATTTACATTGGTTCCAGAAAAATCAGGTGTTGTATCAAAATGGGAAATAAAGCCGATTGTGGGTACCGTATGCCCTACATTACTGGGCAGAGTTGCCATGATGTAGGCATTCTGGTCAATGCATACTTCTTCCATTCCAATTTGTTTTAGTTCAGCAACTAATTTATGTGCTAAGTCCCACTGTTTTAATGTGCTAGGTGTTGTGGTTGATGCGGGGTCGCTTTGCGTGTCAATGGTCACATAGCTTAGGAATCTATCGATGATATCTTGCATGAAATCCTGTTTTTACTCAAAAATAGACTTATAAATCGTAATTTCATCAAGATGTAAAGTTTACCATTTTATGCTCAAATATTTAAACACGTTTTTAGTAGCGACTCTATTATTCTTTTCTGGTTACGAAGTCTTCTCCCAATCAGATTGTATTTTGGGTGTTGGTTTTACCAAAGATTCCGTATTAATAGAAGTTTTCCAACTCAACACTTTACAAAGTGAAAAGTTGGTAGATTATAGCGCTGAAGTAGCCTATAGGTATGATATTCTAGAAAATAAATTAAAGAATATCAGAAAAAGACATCCGCAAAGTACTGTTTCAGAATTGTCTAAACTGGCAACGGAATATAATATCGTAATAGATAGTATGTCTATGGTTCAAACTATGATAGATAAAAAACTGCTAAAGCTTTTTAATGAAAAGCAGTATATTTTATATCGAAACTTATGTAAAGAAGCATCTAAATCGCCTTTCATTGTAATACCAGCTGTTTATAATGACTCTCTGGACGCTAAAAAACGTTCGCCTTTACTTAATAACTTACCCGACAGGAACTAAATAGTATCCCTTTCAGTTTGTATTTTTGTCCTAAATATCGTTTTATCAATGTACAAATTCATTCTTCGCCCTATTCTCTTTCTTTTTGACCCTGAAAAAGTGCACTATATTTCTTTTTCATTTATAAAATTTTTTTCTAAGATTGGATTTTCACCTCTTTTTAGGTCTTTATTTGTTGTGGACGATCCGCGCTTGGAAAAAGAGGTGTTTGGGTTAAAATTTAAAAATCCAGTAGGGTTGGCTGCAGGTTTTGATAAGAACGCACTTTTATACAATGAACTTTCAGATTTTGGATTTGGTTTTGTAGAAATAGGAACTTTAACACCTAAGCCACAAGATGGGAACCCTAAAAAAAGATTATTTAGGTTAAAAATGGATCAGGCAATTGTGAACCGGATGGGTTTTAATAACCTTGGCGTTTTTGATGCTGTAGAACAGTTAAAAAAGAACCACAGGGTACTCATTGGTGGTAATATTGGTAAAAATAAGCTAACCCCCAATGATGAGGCGGTTAAGGATTATTTGATTTGTTTTGATGCCCTTTTTGATCATGTAGATTATTTCGTAGTAAATGTGAGTTCTCCAAATACACCTGGATTAAGGGAGTTACAAGAAAAAGAGCCATTAACCGCGTTGCTTAATGAGCTTCAACTGGTGAACAATAAATATTCTCGAAAAAGAAATATAAAGCGCAAACCTATTTTGTTGAAAATTGCACCAGACTTAACGGATGATCAATTATTGGATATTATAGCGATTGTGGCTAGTACCAAGATAGACGGGATTATAGCCACCAATACTACCATTGAAAGAAAGAATCTGAAATCCCATGCTATTTTATTAGAAGAAGCAGGCGGCCTTAGTGGGAAGCCACTTAAAGATCGCAGTACGGAAGTAATACGTTTTTTGTCCGAAAAGAGCAATAAGGCTTTTCCGATTATTGGAGTAGGAGGAATACATTCTGCGGAAGATGCCTTGGAAAAGTTGGAGGCAGGAGCGGACCTGATTCAGCTTTGGACAGGTTTTGTCTATGAAGGTCCTAGCTTAGTAAAAAAAATCAACAAGGCCATTTTAAGTAAGCAGTAGTTCTATTTACTATTTAGAACTAAACTCTTACTTTAAAAACCAGAACCAGGAAACTGCTACAGCTTAATGATTATTTGTTAGAAGTCCAGTAGTCTAAAACTAGTACATCATCTAAATGCGGTCCAAGTACAGTTCCAAAAGCTTTATGGTCTGGATGTGGTAGGTAAATTGCCCTATCTTCCTCGCTATTAAAACTTAAGAAAAAGCAATGTGTAAACCCTTTTTCTAAGCCCTCTGGACTATTATTTAGTCCCCACTCATATCCAATAATTTGAGGTATTTTCTTAGGAAGAGCACTAAAAGTTTCTTCAACTTTCTGTATCGCTTCTGCAGATGTTCCGTCCTTGAACTTAAAAAGAACTACATGTCTTAATATACTATCGTTCTCCACGGTATGCTGCTTAGTTGAGTTCGTGTTATCTAGGTTATTAAAAGAACTAAAGGCAAGGAATCCTACTACGAAACATAGGATGAGTGATACTTGTTTAAACTTCATAAGAAACATTTTTTGCGAAAGATATGAAAAATAGGTCAACATGGGGATAATTTGTATTTTTCCAATAGCATATAACCCATCCCTTTTGAATTTCGAAATATTGATCACTTTTGCTGCGGCAACAGCCGCTTTGGCCATATCTCCAGGGCCAGATAATATTTATGTCCTCATGCAAAGCATAACTCATGGAAAAAAGTTCGGATTGGCTACCGTTGCTGGACTCATGACGGGTTGTTTGGTCCACACAACTTTGTTGGCCTTTGGGGTGTCCGCAATTGTCAAAGAAAACGATTATTATTTTTTTATAATAAAACTTTTCGGAGCGATGTACCTCCTTTATTTAGCCTTTCAGGTATTTCGTAGCGATGCAAACATTAGTTTCTCAAATGATGCGGTGCCAAAGAAAAATGTAGGGCAGCTTTTTAGACAAGGGTTCATCATGAATGTGTTAAATCCGAAAGTAACTATTTTCTTTTTAGCTTTTTTTCCAGGATTTTTGTTTAGCGATACCATAAGTAACGTCATTCAATTCTATGTATTAGGCGTTCTCTTTATAGCAGTTTCCTCAATTATATTTGGTTCGATTGCTATTCTTTCTGGAATGATTTCGAAGCTGGTCACTACAAATTCAAAAGTGGGTATTCTCCTTAAATGGTTACAGATTATAGTGTTTGTTGGTATTGCGGTATATCTGCTTTTATCGAATAAATAATAGTAATTTTACGGTAGAAATTTCTGATTTAAATGTCTAAAGAAGTCAAAATCATCGAATGTCCACGCGATGCCATGCAAGGCATCAAACCCCTCATTCCTACTAAGGAGAAGGTGCGCTATATTCAAGCCTTATTGGGCTGTGGTTTTGATACTATTGATTTTGGTAGTTTTGTGTCTCCCAAGGCAATTCCGCAAATGGTAGATACGGCTGAGGTATTGGCACAACTGGACTTATCTAGGACTAAAAGCAAATTATTGGCCATCGTAGCAAATGTTCGTGGTGCTTTAGATGCATCCAAACATCCTGAAATAGATTACCTAGGTTTTCCTTTTTCTATATCGGAAAATTTTCAAATGCGTAACACACATAAGACCATTGCAGAATCCGTCGAAACCTTAGAAGAGATTTTTGCTATTTCGGAAGCTTCTGGTAAAGAAGTTGTTACTTATATTTCCATGGGATTTGGAAATCCATACGGTGACCCTTGGAACGTCGAAATAGTAGGGGAGTGGACCGAAAAGTTGGCTGCCATGGGCGCAAAGATTCTCTCCCTTTCCGATACGGTTGGTACTTCCGACCCAGAGACTATTGAGTATCTTTTTTCCAATCTAATTCCAAAGTATCCTAACATCGAGTTTGGTGCGCATTTGCATACTACTCCGGCAAAATGGCATGAAAAAGTAAATGCTGCTTACAGTGCTGGATGCCGCAGATTTGATGGTGCTGTGCAAGGTTTTGGAGGTTGCCCTATGGCAAAGGATGAACTTACAGGAAACATGCCTACCGAAAAAATGCTTTCCTATTTTACTGAGAAAAAGGCCGATTCAGGAGTAAATTGGTTGGTTTTTGAAGCGGCGTATAACAAGGCTTCTGAATTGTTTT
>CAZDOW010000047.1:4357-24943 GCA_964507115.1 uncultured Maribacter sp. | reverse complement strand
GGATAGATGGCTACAGGATTTTGCCTACCGTATAGATATGGAATGGTGGATGTTTTTATTGTCAGGAAGTATTGCCACACTAATTACTTTAATTACGGTTAGTTTTCAGGCGATTAAGGCAGCAACGGCCAATCCAATTAAAAGCTTAAGAACGGAATGAAACATTTATGTATATACGGAGTCTTTATAAAAGAACACCATCATTCAAAAATCATCAATTATGTTAAAAAATGACTTAAAAATTTCATGGAGAAGCCTAAAAAAACAACCTTTTTTTACGTTTCTAAATACCTTCGGTCTTGCGATAGGCATGGCTGGAGCCCTTCTTATTTCATTGTATATCTATGATGAATTGAGTTATGATAAGATGTTTGTTGATGCCGAGCGCATTCATAGGATAAACGGAGATATGAAGTTTGGGGGAGATTCACGGGAGTTTGCTGTAACTCCCGCTCCTATGGCAGATGCTGTTAAAAATGATTTTTCTGAAGTAGAGCTAGTCACTCGATTTAGAACACGGGGCAGCGCATTAGTACGAAAAGTAGGGGACCAAGCTAATGTAAAGGAAGAGCAGACTACGTATGTGGACGCTACCTTCTTTGAAATGTTCGGTATCGAATTATTGGCAGGGGATGAAAGAACCGCCTTAAAAGATCCAAATACTTTGGTGATGACCAAAACTGCCGCAGAGAAGCATTTTGGAATCGCTAATGCAGTAGGGCAAAATCTGTTGTTAAATAATGATGAAACTTATACGGTAGCGGGAGTCATTGATGATTTACCGCAAAATTCATTTTTAAGAGACTATTCCATTTTTGAATCAATGGAAGGGAATGAAGATGCTAAAGTGATCAATTGGGGCAGTAATAATTATCAAACCTTCATTAAATTGATACCTACGGCCAATGTAGCAGATATGCATGAGCCCTTGCAAGGTTTTCTAGGTAAATATGTAATACCTGGGGTACAACAATTTATGCCTGGCATCACCGAAGAACAATTCAAGGCGGCAGGCAACCATTTAATTTACAGTATCATGCCCTTAACTGATATTCATTTGAATTCACATATGGTAGCAGAGATAAGTGCTAATAATGATATGCAAAGTGTTTATATTCTTTCATTTATAGCAATTTTTCTTATCGTTTTGGCCAGTGTCAATTTTATGAATTTGTCCACCGCCCACTCGCTTAAAAGAGCTAAGGAAGTTGGTGTTCGTAAGACCTTAGGCTCGAATAAAATAGAATTGGTACGTCAGTTTTTGGTAGAGTCAGGATTAATATCTTTCCTATCCTTAGCCTTGGCTCTTGTTCTTGCCATAATAGCACTACCATTTTTTAATACCTTGGCCGATAAGGATATTTCCATTCCGTTTGCAAGTCCTATTTTTTGGATGATTCTGTTTGGTTCTGTAGTGGTATTGGGTTTGTTTTCAGGAAGTTACCCTGCTTTTTTTATGTCGAGTTTTAAACCTGTTAAAGTTTTGAAAGGCGGAGGGCAAAGTAGTGTAGGTGGAGAGAAAATAAGAAATTCTCTCGTTGTTTTCCAGTTCGCCATTTCTGTCTTCCTAATTGTGAGTACCCTTGTGGTATACCAACAATTAAAGTACATACAAGGTAAGGATTTGGGTTTCTCAAAAGACCAGGTCTTGATAGTAAATGATGTGTACACTGCGGGCACTAAAGTAACCTCGTTTAAAGAACAGGTGAAACAGTTGGGCTTTGTAAAGAATGCCACGTTGAGTAGTTTTTTCCCCACACCATCTAGTCGAAGTGATTCCACTTTTAGTCCCGAAGAGGGAGGAACCAATCAAGAAAACGCAGTGAGTATGCAGACTTGGAGGGTAGATTACGATTATGTTTCTACTATGGATTTTGAAGTGGTAGCAGGTCGTGATTTTGATATAAATCACGGAAATGATTCTACCGCTATTATTGTAAACGAAACAGCGGCAAGGATAATGAAATTAAGTCCACAAGAAGCCCTTGGCAAGCGATATACCCCGGATTTTAGTATAGAAAACCCAACATATTTTACCATTATAGGAGTGATAAAAGATTTTCATATAGCTTCATTGAAAGAAGATATTGATGCTGTGAGTCTTCATTTAGGAGAAAGCGCATATGCCATGGCAGTGAAAATTGAGGCAGGTGATTTTAATAATACTATTACACAAATAGAAGGTATTTGGAATACAATAGTACCTGGAGAGCCATTTGATTACTATTTTATGGAGGATGCTTTTAATAACACCTATGAAAGTGAGCAACGGTTGGGTAATATTTTTATCATTTTTACCGTACTCTCTCTTTTAATTGCTTGTTTAGGGCTATTTGGCTTAGCCGCTTTTAATGCTGAAAAACGAACAAAGGAAATTGGGGTGCGCAAAGTATTGGGTGCTAGTGTACGCCAAATATCTATGAAGCTTACTTTGGATTTTTTAAAACTAGTTAGTGTGGCTATTTTAGTCTCTCTGCCGCTGGGTTGGTACGCTATGGATAAATGGTTGCAAGATTTCTCATATCGTATAGACATACCCTGGTGGGTGTTTGTACTTGCGGCTTTTTTGGCAGTTTTAATTTCAGTACTAACGGTAAGCTATCAAAGTATAAAAGCGGCTATAGTTAACCCTGTAAAGAGTTTACGTTCAGAATAAATCATCAATCATTAAATCATCAGTCATGTTTAGAAACTATATAAAAATCGCTTTTAGAAGTTTAAAGAAACAACCGTTTTTTACTTTTCTAAACACCTTCGGACTTGCTATAGGTATGGCCGGAGGTTTACTTATTTCATTATATATCTATAATGAATTGAGTTTTGATAAAATGTTTGCTGACGCAGAACGTGTTCATCGCATAAATGTAGATGTAAAATTTGGAGGTACGGAAAGCAAAATGGCAGAAGTATCGGCACCAATGGCAGCTGCCTTGGAAGCCGATTTTGCACAAGTACAATTGGCAACAAGATTTGATACCAGAGGAAGTATACTTATTAGAAAAAATAGTGCAAATCAAAATACAAAAGAGACCAATGCAACTTATGTGGACGCTTCGTTTTTTGAGATGTTCGGATTGGATTTACTAGTAGGTGATAGCAATACTGCTTTAAATGAACCGAATACTTTAATTCTTACCAAAACCGCTGCTGAAAAGCATTTTGGCATAAAGAATGCCCTTGGCCAGACCCTTATGCTGAATAATACAGATACTTATACGGTTACTGGTGTTATAAGTGATATGCCAAAAAACTCCTTTTTAAGAGATTACACTGTATTTATGGCCATGGCAGGATATGAGGATGCCCAGAGTATGGAGTGGACTAGTCATAACTATAATACCTTCATTAAACTAATTCCCGGAGCTGTTATAAATGATTTCCAAGCGCCCTTGCAATCGATGTTTGGCACTTATGTTATTCCATATGCACAGCGGTTTTTTCCAGGGATTACAGAAGAACAATTTAAAACTTCCGGTAACCACTTAAATTTTAGCACCACGGCATTGACCAAAATTCATTTGTATTCTAATTTAGATAGTGAAATGAGCGCCAACAGTAGTATGCAAAATATTTACATCCTATCTTTTATAGGAATGTTTTTGATTGTATTGGCAAGTGTGAACTTTATGAACCTTTCTACGGCTCATTCCTTAAAAAGAAGTAAAGAAGTAGGTATACGTAAAACATTGGGTTCAACAAAAACAAGCCTTTTAAAGCAGTTTTTGATAGAATCTGGTTTAATAACTTTTATCTCGCTTATTTTGGCGATTATTATTGCAATAGTAGCATTACCATTTTTCAATGATTTGGCAGGCAAGGCTATTTCAATACCTTTTAATAGTTTTTCCTTCTGGGTAATAGTACTTTTTGCCACACTAATATTAGGATTACTTTCAGGCTCATACCCCGCTTTTTTTATGTCCAGATTTATTCCTGTAAAAGTGCTTAAAGGTTCGGGAGAGAAAAGTATAGGCGGAGGAAAGGTTAGAAATACCCTTGTAGTTTTCCAATTTGCCATTTCGGTTTTTCTAATAGTCAGCACCTTAATTGTATACCAACAGCTAAATTTTATTCAGAGCAAAGATTTAGGTTTTAATAAGAGTCAGGTATTAATTATTGAAGATGTATTCGCCGTTGGTGACGATGCGTTAGCTTTTAAGGAATTAGTTCAACAACTAGGGCAGGTTTCTAATGTGTCACTATCAGGTTTCTTGCCAACGCCCTCTTATCGTAGCAACACAAGTTTTTTTATAGACGGCTCTACTGATCAGGAGAATACCATTAATATGCAAATTTGGAATGTTGATATGGACTACATTTCTACGCTTGATATGGAATTAGTGGGTGGTCGTGATTTTAATACACAGTTTACTGCGGATTCTACAGCCATGGTTATTAATGAATCTGCGGTGAAGATATTAGGCAAAACACCGGAAGAGGTTATTGGACTGAGACTCTCAAGAGATTTGGGTCAAGAAGATGCAAGATTCTTAACAGTGATTGGCGTGATTAAGGATTTCCATTATGAATCACTTCGTAAAGATATTGGAGCTTTAAGTCTTACGGTAGGATTGTCTACAGGATCGATGGCCGTTAAATTAGAATCTTGGGACTATGCCAATACTATTACTGCTATTGAGAAAATTTGGAATAAGATTGCGCCAGGACAGCCCTTTAGTTATCGCTTTATGGATGAAGCCTTTAATTCTACTTATGAAGCGGAACAAAACTTGGGTCAAATATTTATTACTTTCACTATACTTTCTATTTTAATAGCCTGTCTGGGTCTTTTTGGTCTAGCTGCATTTAATGCAGAGAAGCGCACAAAAGAAATAGGAGTTAGAAAGGTATTGGGCGCAAGCGTGAGTCAGATAACCTATAAACTTACCATAGATTTTTTGAAACTGGTCGGTGTTGCGATATTGGTTTCATTGCCTATAGGCTGGTTAGCCATGAACAAATGGTTGGAAGACTTTTCATATCGCATAGCAATAGATATTTGGGTGTTTATTTTAGCTGCATTTTTGGCGGTGGGCATTGCTATATTGACGGTAAGTTATCAAAGTATAAAAGCAGCGATAGTTAACCCTGTAAAAAGTTTACGTTCAGAATAAATCATCAATCAAAATTATAAATTATGTTTAAGAACTATTTAAAAATTGCTTGGCGGAGCCTTTGGAACAATAAGGGTTATTCATTTATCAATATTGGTGGACTAGCATTAGGAATGGCCGTTACGCTGATTATTGGGCTTTGGGTCCAGGACGAGCTTTCCTATAATAACTACTTTCCCAATAAGGAGAAAATTGCCCAAATCTTTCAGTCACAAACTTTTAATGGAAATACGGGAACGGGTCCCGCTATTCCTAGACCCTTGGAAAAGGCTTTAAGGGACGGTTACAAGGATAATTTTAAGCACCTTATTATGGCTTCATGGACCAACGATAGTTATTTGAAATATGGTGAGAAAAGTTTATCAAGACCAGGTAACTATATGCAGCGCGAAGCACCTGAACTTTTCAATCTCAATGTAATAAAAGGAGAAAAAGACGGGCTTAGGGAACTAAATTCCATAATGCTATCAGCATCTACGGCAACCGCTCTTTTTGGAAATGATGACCCTATTGGTAAAGTAGTGAAGGTTAGTAATGAATTTGACCTGGCCGTAAGTGCAGTCTACACCGATATTCCGTTTAACAATGCTTTTACTGATACTAAATTTATCATTCCCTGGGAGAAATATTTGGCTACGCGGGAATGGGTGCGAAATTCGGAGGATAGCTGGGGTAATAATTCCTTTCAGATGTTCGCACAGATAACGGACAATACCACAATAGCCAATGTTACGGCTACCATAAAGGACGTTAAAAAGAATTTAGCGGAAGATGCGGCGGAGTTTAATCCTCAATTATTTCTATTTCCGATGAAAGATTGGCATCTGAGAAGTCAGTTCGAGAATGGAAAACAGGTAGGAGGTCGAATCAAATACGTTTGGCTATTTGGTATTATTGGTGCTTTTGTTTTGTTATTGGCTTGCATCAATTTTATGAATTTAAGTACGGCAAGGTCAGAGAAAAGAGCAAAGGAAGTAGGCATTCGAAAATCTATTGGGTCGCAGAAAGGGCAGTTGATCTACCAGTTCTTGAGCGAGTCTTTTTTAGTAGTCGTTTTGGCATACGTCATAGCCTTAATCATTGTACTGTTATGCATTGGAGGGTTTAATGAACTTGCTCGAAAGGAAATTGTATTCCCATGGGGTAGTAGTTCTTTTTGGGGTATATCTGTTGGGTTTATCATTTTTACGGCATTATTGGCGGGGAGTTATCCGGCGTTATATCTTTCTTCTTTTAAACCTGTTGATGTATTAAAAGGCACGTTTAAAGTGGGGCGATATGCCGGTCTACCAAGAAAAATTCTAGTAGTGATACAGTTTACGGTATCCGTAGCTTTTATTATTGGAACGGTCATCGTAATGCAACAAATTAATTATGCTAAGAACCGTCCTGTTGGATATGACAAGGAAGGATTGATTCAAATACCAACCTTTAGTCAAGATTTTTCAGGGAAGACCGAATTGATGCGAACTGAATTTCTAGGATCTGGCGCAGTGTTAGAAATGTCCACCTCCAGTAGCCCCACTACACAAATATGGTCCAATAGAAGCGGATTTACTTGGGAAGGAAAACCAGAAGGGTTTCAAGAAGATCTTGCCTGGACTGAAGTTTCTCCGGAGTATGCCAAGTCCTTAGGTCTGAAAATAGTGGAAGGAAGGGATTTCTCTAGGGATTTTGCAACAGATTCCCTGGGTGTTTTAATTAACGAAACCGCTAAAAAATACCTAGGTATGAAAAATCCCATAGGACAATTATTAAAGGATGATAGCGATGAAGACCCAAACCCACCTTTAAAGATAATTGGCGTAGTAGAGGATATGATTGCACAGTCGCCCTACGAACCCGTAAAACAGGCCATGTATGTTTATGACCGCTCCGATAATGGCAGCTATTATAATTTACGGTTAAATCCAAAGCAGAGTGCTACTCAGAATTTGGTTATTGTGGAGAAGGTATTTAAGGAGCATTTTGCAGATGTTCCGTTTGAATATCAATTTGTAGACGATCAATATGGAGAAAAATTTGCTTCTGAAGAACGGATAGGAACCTTATCCGGAATCTTTACGGCTTTGGCGATTTTAATAAGTTGTTTGGGACTTTTTGGATTGACTTCTTTCGTAGCCGAGCAGCGTACCAAGGAAATTGGAGTTCGTAAAGTCTTGGGTGCAACGGTTTTTAATGTGTGGAATATGCTTTCCAAAGATTTTCTTAAGTTGGTGGTCATCTCTTGTTTTATCGCTATACCCATTGCCTATTATGTGATGAATGGGTGGTTGCAGGAATATCCGTATCGTGTAATTCTTAAGTGGTGGATTTTTGCATTCGCCATGTTAGGCGCTATGGCAGTAACAGTGCTTACGGTTAGTTTTCAGGCAATTAAAGCAGCAAAGCAGAACCCAGTAAAGAGTTTGCGGACGGAGTAGAAAAAACTTCTAATGAACAATAGAAGTCAGGGAATACGAGGATAGAGAATTTAAATTTAAAATGGTTTAGTCTAAATTAGAATCAAATAATACTGAACATGGTGATTTAATTCTGTTGTAACACAATAGTTTAGTGTTGTTTCACAAGTGCAAGCGAAGAAGAATAACATTTGAAAATACTATCATGGTAAACCAGATTAAAAACAACTAAAATTTATGAATATGAAAAATCAACTCTGTACAGTCTTCTTTATTTTTCTTTGCATTTTAGGTGTCCAAGCACAGATTACACTGCCTGGGGACGGTAATAAAAAGGCCATGGTTTCCGAACATATCGGTGTTGCCGAGGTAATTATTAACTATTCCAGACCCGCTGTTAATGGTCGCGAAGGGAAGATTTGGGGGCAATTGGTGCATTATGGTTTTACCAATTTAGGCTATGGCACAAGTAAAGCAGCACCTTGGCGAGCAGGGGCTAACGAAAACACTACCATTGAATTTTCTACGGATGTTCTTATAGAAGGGCAGCCATTGAGCAAAGGAAAGTATGGATTCTTTATTGCTATGGATGTTGAAAAAGCAACTTTAGTATTTTCCAAATTTAATACAGCTTGGGGTAGTTTTTATTATGATGAAAAAGATGATGCTTTGCGGGTAGACGTTTCCCTTAAAAAATTAGATTCTCTTGTAGAAAGACTTGTGTTTTCTTTTGTTGAGCAAACCGAAAGTAGTGCCGTAGTGGTTTTAGATTGGGAACAGACAAGAATTCCTTTTATAGTATCTGTGGATCTCCACAAAATTCAAATTGAATCTTTTAGGAAGGAGATTAATTCTGGTATTTTCTATAGGTATTGGCAAAATCTACATACAGCGGCCAACTACTGTTTGGTAAACGATATTAATTTAAAGGAAGGTTTAGATTGGGCAGATCGCTCCATCAATACTTATTTTGGGGAAGCAAATTTTAAGACGCTTTCAACTTATGCGGGACTTTTGGGTAAGCTAGACAGAAAGCAAAAGGCTGATTCTGTGATGCAAAGAGCATTTCCGATGGGTACTTCTGAAGATTTGGTGAACTATGGCATTAGTTTAAATCACAATGACGAACACAAAAAGGCATTTGATATTTTTAAAATGAACCTAAAGAAAAACCCAGATGATGTATATGCCCATTTAGGTATGGTAAGTGGTCATTTTTATACAGGAAATAAGAAAAAGGCGCTACAGTTTTGTGAATCAGCTAAAACCAATACCAAGGATAAAAACTTTATCAGATATATCGATGGGGTACTTAATGATATTAAGACAGGAAAGGAAATATTTAAGTGAGGCTATTTGTTTTAAAGGTGAAAAGCGACCCAGTACTATTTAAAGTTCCAAGCATAGTAAAACCTAAACTCAGGTCAAGTGAAAAAAGGCTAAGTTTAAAATAAGAAAACTAGAAGTATGATTTTAAAATATGCATTTAGGAATATATGGAAGCGACCTGTTTTAAATGGGATTAAACTAGTAGGCTTGTCCTTAGGATTGTGCGGTGTATTGTTTATTGCCCTTTTCCTAAAGAACGAATTCAGTTATGATCAAGCACATACTAGGGCTGATAAAATATATAGGCTGACCATCACGCATCCCGATATTTTTGAAGGGAATGAGTTTGCACGCGTCCCTGATTCAAAAACAATACCCGAACTCGTTAAGCAAATTCCAGAAATTGAAACTGCGGTGCGACTAATGCCATTGCGGGACAAACTTATTCTAAAAGGAGAACAACTCTATGCTATAGCCCAAGCCTTTGCCGTAGACGATACGTTTTTACAAGTTTTTGATGTTAGGTTTAAAGATGGAGACCGTAATTCTGCGTTAGCTGAGCCTGGTACTGCTGTAATTTCAAGTTCTTTGGCACAAAAGGTTTTCGGTAATGAAAATCCAATGGGTCAGGTTATTTCACTGCCGCCAGGCCACTACAATTCATTGGAAACAGATTTTACGGTAACGGGTGTCATGGAAGATTTTGCACAGCAAAGTCATCTACATCCAGATTTGCTTATTATGCCAGGTACGGACGTTATTGAAGGCTGGGCTTATGTTTACCTGCTTTTAAAAGAAAAGGTCAAAGCTACCGGTCTTACTGATAAGATTTCTACGAGCTTAAATGCATTGCAAGGCATAGAAGTCGATAACGAAGCAAAAATGCAGGGGCATTTAATGAATATAAAAGAGATTCACTTAAACTCAAACCTGCTGCGTGAGATAGAACCGAACGGAAGCACGGCTAATATATACTTGCTAGCCATTGCCGCCTTAATTTTACTTTTTATCTCCCTTAGTAATTTCACCAGTTTAAATTTGGGTATGGCGGGTTATCTAACCAAGTTTTTGGCATTAAATCAAATACTAGGCTCCTCCAAGCGTATCATGACCCGTTATTTTCTATTGGAGAGTGGAATTATAATTTGTGCTTCCTTGTTTTTGGTTTTATTGGGTACTATGAAATTGAATCAGTTTATTTTTGACCGTTACCAATTGAATCTATTGGAAGGAAATGGATGGTTTGCAGTTGGTATTATTTTGTTCTTTTCCTTTTTGAGTTTGTTCGCCGGAATACAACCCGTTTTTAAAAGCCGTTTTCAGAACTTCTCATTAGATAAAAAGATGAAGGGAGAAGGAACCGTAAAAACGCATAAAGTACTTTTGGTCTCTCAATTTGCCTTGGCGATTGTATTGTTGTTGGGTGTTATTGTTATTTCACGCCAGACGGATTACGCCCTTGGTAATTCCATGGGAGCCAAAGAAGATAATGTGCTATGCATCCCTTTTGTTCATGCTGAGGTGCAAAAGAAATTTGCTGTTTTTAAGTCAGAGCTCTTAGCGCAAAACAGCATCGGTTCGGTTTCTGCAATGATGGCACCACCTGGTGGAGAGACGAATGACATGTTTGCATTTACCATGCAAGATGTTCCAAATCCAGATACTAAATACATAGGAGTTTTTTCCTGTGATTACTCTTTTACGGATGTATTTGCACTACCGTTTTTGGGCGGACAAAATTTCACCGAAAGCAATACAGATGAAGATGGAAATGGAGAATATATTATTAATGAAACGGCTTTAGGTTATTTAGGTTTTCAAGAAGCCAGTACTGTAATCGGTAAAGATTTCGCTCTAATTTCTCCGGTGGAAGGCGTGGCTATTCCAAAAGGAAAAATTGTTGGAGTAGTCGAAGATTTTCATCTCTCCGGACTACAGACCAAAGTGGTGCCGTTGGCACTTTTTAAAAGAGAAAATAGCTGGTTGGAAAATATTGCGATTTCCTATACACCGTCTTCCAAAACGGAAGCGGTAAGCGCTATTCAAAAAGTATGGAAAGAAATGTTTCCAAAATATCCTATGGAATATTTTGAAGTTAGCACGCTATATCAAAACGAGTATAAAACAGAGTTACTACAGAAAAATTTGATTTTAATTTTTGCCCTTATTGCGGTATTTGTTTGTGCTATGGGTGTATTGGGACTCTCTTTAATGGTCTCTCAAAGAAGGTTCAAGGAAATTGGTATACGAAAAGTAAATGGGGCGAGTATCTCAGAAATATTGGTCATGCTCAATACCGATTTTTTAAAATGGTTACTGGTTGCTTTTGTAGTGGCCATGCCCATCGCCTATATTGCAGCCAATAAATGGCTGGAAGCCTTTGCTTATAAAATTGATGTTGGACTTTGGATGTTTCTCATGGCGGGAAGTATTGTTATTGTAATCACAATGTTAACGGTAAGCTGGCATAGTTTTAAGGCTGCCAAACAGAATCCTGTGAAAAGTTTACGAACCGAATAAATTTTTAATTATCCCTTTTAAACATATGTCGACAAAACAGACCTTTTCTTTAGTAGCTACATTTTTTTTAGGTGTTTTTGTCTTTTCACAAGAGTCGAAAACAAAAGTAATTTTTGTCATTGTTGACGGTATCTCTTCCGATGCCATAGAAAAAGTAGAAACTCCAAACCTTGATGCCTTGGCAAAGGAAGGAGGGTACACTCGTGCTTATGTTGGTGGTGAAAAAGGTGGGTATTCTGAAACCCCGACCATTTCAGCTGTTGGCTACAATAGCTTGCTTACGGGCACTTGGGCCAATAAACATAATGTATGGGGTAATATTATTAAGGAGCCAAATTATAATTATTGGACCGTTTTTAGATTTGCAAAAGAACATAGGCCAGAAATAAAAACAGCTATTTTTTCTACTTGGTTAGACAACCGTATCAAATTGGTCGGGGAAGATTTGCCAGCCACAGGAAACATCAAACTGGACTACCATTTTGACGGATTTGAACTAGACACCATTGCATTTCCCCATGATGATGATACCTTATACATCCACAAGATAGATGAACATGTCACAAACGAAACTGCCCGATATGTTAAAATGGAAGCCCCAGACCTTTCCTGGGTATATTTAGAATATACCGATGATATGGGCCATAAATATGGGGATAGCCAACAGTTTCATGACGCAATAAAAATGATGGACAGTCAAATTGGTCGCATCTGGGAAGCGACCCAATATAGAACAAAAAACTTCAACGAAGATTGGCAGCTATGGATTACCACCGATCATGGGCGAACCGCAAAAGATGGAAAAGGGCATGGCGGCCAGTCAGATAGAGAGCGTGACACTTGGATTGTGACCAATGCCAAGGAACTAAACGACTACTTCCAAAATCAACAGCCGGGTATTGTTGATATTATGCCAACGATGCTACGCGCATTGAATATCAAACCTGCAAAGGAACGACTTCGAGAGATAGACGGCGTACCCCTAACCGGTAAAATTTCCATTACCAATGCCAAAGCAGTTCTTAAGGATGATGTTTTAAACGTAACATGGGACGCATATGACCAAAATGGAAAACTTAAAATATGGATGAGTCCAACTAGCGCCTTTCAAAAGGGTGGTATGGACGAATACAAACGTATTGCTGAAGTTGGAATCAAGAACGAGAAAGTAAGCATAAATATTTCTCATTTACCATCAAATTTCTACAAAATTACCCTTGAAGGTGAACATAACTCCGTTACGCGTTGGTTAGAGAAAAAATAGACAAAAGGTGTTTTTTGATTTATTCAAGATATGTTATAGCCACAGCAAGATGGGTACGTTCAACTGCATTTTCGTATTAGTCTCTTTTTGTAATCATCTTTAACCAAATAATGCGAATACGATAATTCACTGTAAAATTCTTGTACAAAAACTGTCAAAAATTTTTACAATAAAAATATAATTTCAATAATTAGTATAGATAAGCATCACGTTTTCAATCTTTTAAAAACATGGCATGAAAATCGATTTCCTAATATGTGTGAACAAGAGGATAGCTTTTGAAGATCATTTATTTTTTTGAAACAATTGAACAGATTTCCTTGAAAAAGGAAATGACCAAAGAACATACTGATGCTACTGAACCACCTAAAACTATCGTTAAGGAATCTCTGGAAAAACAGGATGCTTTCATTCCTTAATCTATTGGGACTTAGTATCGGAATAGGAAGTGTGTTAACCCTTATGTTCTCCGTTTACGCGTATTACGTAGCTGATGCCAACATACCAGAACAAGAACATATTTACTATTTAAAAACACATCTTACTGATGGTAACGACTATAATGAAGCCGTTTACCCTTTATTGGATAAAATAATAAGTACCTCCCCTGAAGTAGAGGCAGGCACCCACTTACATGGCTGGGGTAATATTTGGTTGGAAGTAGGCGATAAAGAATTTCAAAACCGGACCGACTATGCCGATCCTGAATTTTTTGAGGTCTTTGGGTTGCCCTTGAAACACGGAAATCAAAGTACGGCCTTAACCGAAAAATATTCTATTGTATTAACAGATAAAGTAAGCCAACAACTATTCGGGGAAGTAAACCCAGTAGGGAAAACCTTAATAGCCGCAGATACTCTAAACTTAACTATTACCGGTGTTTTAGAGCCTATAAGTCCCTATTCCGCTTTTCGTATGGGCGTTTTATTACCGAATACTTTATTAAAAGGTAATCCCGGTTTTGAAAGGCAGATGAATTGGGGCGATAGTTTTTCGCCAGTATATCTGAAGCTTCGTCCAGAAACGGATATTCGTCAATTAGAGAAGCGAATAGATCAATTGGTTCGAGACAATTATTCAGATCCAACGATTATTTCAAGAATGGAAATTAGACCACACGCTGAATGGCGAATGGATGCTATTCCTGTTGTGGGAATAATTATTGGCGGCAATATCGCAACATCCTTTTTCGTGTTGCTTTTGGTGCTGGTAAACCTATTGAATTTGAATACCTCTACCATGTTCAGAAGAACAAAAGATATTGCGGTCAGGAAAATATTAGGTGGGAGTAGAAAAGGCGTAATTACGCAGTTTTGTTTGGAAAATGGTATTTTGGTATTGTTATCCGTATTGATTTCTGGTGGACTCTTCCTTGGCGTTTTGTTACCCCAATTGAACCATGTCTTTGGTGCTGATTTTGGCAAGATTAATTTTAGTTTTTCTGATGATTATCTTATGGTCTTGGGCGCTATTGCCTTAGGAATAGCCGTTACCCTCGTAGTGGGGATACTTCCTACCTTACGTTTTGTTTCTGTGCCGGTTTCCCAAGGTGTCAAAGGAAAGATAGATAGTGCAAAAGGCAATTTCTTCTTTAAAAACGCCTTTATCATTCTTCAATTTTCTATCGCTATACTTTTTATCTGTGTAGCCATTATTTTGAATAGTCAGATAGGATTTATGAAGAAAGCCGATTTAGGTTTTGAGCGTGAAAACGTCATTGTGGGGAATATTGATTTGGACTATAAAAATATAGATGCTGCCAATTCCAGTTTTAAAGCGTTATTGGATGATTTGGAGGCCAACCCTTATGTAAGCAATGTAACTGCTAGCGAGTCTGTACCGTCTGATTATTACTTTAATTATACTAGTTTTTATGATCCTAATACAGATACTGATGTGCGCATTCGTCGCTCTTATACGGATGATGGTTACCTAGAAACGCTTAAAATTCCCTTAATTGAAGGCAGGGATTTTGATAGCACATTGGACAATGGAGCCGAACGCTCCGTAATCATCAATCGCAGTGCAATGGCGGCTTTTGGGTGGACATCCATTGAAGGAAAACGCCTAAAGTTTAAGAATAGTGACTTTATTGGCGAGCCCGTTGTTGGGGTTATGGAAGATTTTAATTATCAAGATCTTCAAAATGTTGTAGAACCCTTGGTACATTATTATAGGGACGAAGAAAATTTGTCATCTCATCGCTACCTATCTGTGCGTGTGATGGAAGGTCAGGAAAAAGCAGTACAGGATATCATGGCAGCTGCCTTTGCCAAAATAGATTCCAGAAAAACCTTTGCCCAAAGCTTCCTGACCGAAAAAGTAAGTGGTCAATACCGTCTGATAGAAGGCATGCTGAAAACAGTCAATATAGTAGCCTTGCTGACCATTTTTATTTCCTGCTTGGGCATGTTCGGTCTTATTTCCTTCATGGCAAAAAGAAGGATAAAGGAAATTGGCATCCGCAAGGTCTTAGGCGCGGGTGTTTTGAAAATAGTGGTGTTACTGTCTAAGGACTATATCATTTTAGTGGGTATTGGAGCATTGATTGCTTTTCCTATTGCTTGGTATATGATGAACGCTTGGTTGGGTAGTTTCGCTTACAGTATTTCCATAGAATGGTGGATGTTTGCACTCGCGGGACTTATTGCTTTTTTAATCACTTCGGTAACCTTGGGAATACAAGCAGTAAAATCGGCAACGGTGAACCCGGTTAAGAGTTTACGAACGGAATAAGCCCCTAACTTTAAAAGGGAGAAGTTAAATAATATGGCTTATAGGTTAATACAAAAAACTCTTCCCTAGCGATTAAGTGCCGTCGTCTGATTTATAGGAACGAACGAATTGTAAACGTAAGTCAATGTCTAAGAGATAGATTGATATTAAAAACAATCAAACTCTAAAATAAAATTAGATATCTACCATAATTAACTGTAACAAAACCGGACATCGGGAATCTTTTAAAATGAAGTAAAAAACGAAACTACTATGTTTAAAAACAATCTAAAGATTGCTTGGCGTAACCTAAAGACCAACCGTTTGTTTTCCACTATTAATATTGTAGGCTTATCTATTGGTTTGGCCATTGTAATGTTATTGTTCCTTTATATTTCTAACGAGCGGAGTTTTGATTCAATGTATTCCAAAAAAGATAGGATTCATAGGGTTTTGGTGGAAACCGAAGGTGATTTTGGTTTTGACATCTGGGCGACTGCACCACCAGTAACCGCTTCGGCATTAAAGAAGGAAGTCACTAATGTTGAAACAGCTGCTAGGGTTTTTAAACATGACTTTGGGGGAACTGCCTCCGTTAGAGTAAATGATGAGAATTTTACCGAGGACCTATTTTATTGGGTTGACAAGGAATTGCTATCCATGTTCGATGTAGAATTAGTAGAGAAGAACGGTGCAAACCCATTGGAAAGGCCTAATACGGTGCTTTTGTCTCAAACTGCTGCTGCACTTTACTTTAAGGGAGAGAACCCTATGGGGAAGACTATAAAAATAGATAACAGCAAGGAACTGGAGGTTACCGGTATATATAAGGATTTTCCCAAAAATAGTAGTATAGACGCAAAGGTATTGGCATCGAGCAATGGCTATTGGTTTTATGATAGAAAAACATGGTCCAATTCAAGTTTTGAAACCTATGTGTTGCTAAAGGATAAGGTAACATTGGAAGCCACCAAGAAGCAAATGGGAATAATGTTGGATGCCAATGTAGAAAAAGAGGAACAGTGGTATCAGTTTTCGTTACAGCCCTTAAATGAAATACATCTGTATTCTGCGACGTACGGTAATTCATATATATCACGGATAGGAGATATCAACGAGGTCCTCAACCTTAGTTATCTAGCGGTTCTCATTCTTTTGATTGCCTGTATGAATTATATGAACCTTACCACGGCGCGATCTCAGAAACGATCTAAAGAAGTGGGTATGAGCAAAACTTTGGGTGCATCTTCACAATCTCTGGTAGCACGTTTTTATATAGAAACGGGACTAATCACGGCAATTTCTATTGTTTTGGGGTTTGTATTGGCCGTTTTAGTATTGCCTGGTTTCAATAGTATCACCAATCAAGAATTAGAGATAGATGTATTGTTCAATAGTTCGTTTTTAATGGTCATCATTGGGATTTGGTTAATCACAACTTTAGTTTCTGGATTGTATCCCTCTTTATATCTATCTCGGTTTATGCCAAAGGAGATTCTTTCTCCATCATTTAAACAGGGGAAGGGTAATACACTGGTAAGAAAAGGTCTTGTGGTGCTTCAGTTTGCAGCATCTGCCGCCTTAATCGTTGGGGTTTTGGTTATTTACCAACAATCCCAATTCATTCAGAATAAAAACCTAGGTTTTAAGCCAGATAACGTTGTGGCAATTTCTGTAAAGGGACTACGAGGTGCGGAAAACAAAAATGCCTTGGTAACAGAATTCAACAGTTTGGTAGATGTATCATCTGTTGCCTTTGCTCAAGGCTATCCTGGAATTGACGTAAGCGGACGTAGTTTGCGCAAAACTGTTACCCAAAAACAATCCTTAAACATACAAACGAATGTGGCAGATGCAGCGGTTTTAGATGTACTTAGATTAAAGCTACTGGCAGGAACTACACTGCCGAAAAATAAAAATGAAAAAGATACATTGGTGGAAGTCGTATTGAATAAAAAAGCGGTTCAGTATTTAGGTTTTTCACCTGAAGAAGCGATTGGGAAAGAGGTTTACATTGGGGTGCCTAATACCATAGTTGGCGTAGTAGATGATTTCAATTACGAATCTTTGCATCAACCCATTGGTGCGTATGCCTTTCATAATAATACTGGTGAGCGTAAATCATATATGTTAGTCCGTTTTAAAACGGGTAATCTAAGTAATACGATGGAACAGTTAAAGGGAGCTTTTACTAAGGTCTTGCCCACGCTAGATTTTAGCTATTCCTTTCTGGATCAGCATCTAGAGAAATTATACGAGCGTGAGAAACGTGCTGGTCAAATAAGCATCATTTTCTGTCTATTGGCAATTTTTGTTGCCGCAATGGGACTTTTTGGTTTAACTGCTTTTATGGCGGAACAAAGAAGAAAGGAAATTGGGATACGAAAAGTACTGGGTGCCTCCATAGCAACGATTACTAGATTACTAACCATCGACTTTGCCAAATTAGTACTTATCTCTATCACTATTGCTTTTCCATTGGCTTATATATTAATGAACAAGTGGCTGGAAGGTTTTGCATACCATATTGATATGAGTTGGTGGATTTTTGTTCTGGCCGGTTTAGTAGCGATAGGGATAGCACTTTTCACGGTCAGTTTTCAAGCCATAAAGGCAGCAATGGCTAACCCGGTTAAGAGTTTGAGAACAGAATAAGGCAATAATTAGTTCTGAAAGTCATAGATGCATATAAAATAGAAACCCATGTTTAAAAACTATCTTAAAATAGCTTGGAGAAATTTAGTGCGTAACAAGAGTTTTTCTTTATTAAATATTGTTGGTCTTTCCATAGGCTTGGCCGTTACAGCCCTCATTTTAATATGGATAAACTTTGAGGTAGGTTTTGATAGATTTCATGAGAATTCGGACCGAATTTATCAAGTAAATAATCAATATCCTATAGAAGGTGAAATATGGACTTGGAATTCTACTCCAAAAATAATGGCGTCGGTAATTGAAAATGATTATCCTGAAGTAGAAGGTGTATCTAGATACTTCTACGAAACACCATTTTTATTCTCAAAAGATGATAAAAGGATAAAAGCTACCGGCACTATTGTTGATCCTAATTTTTTAAAGATTTTTAGTTTTCCGCTGCTTGAAGGAAATCTTGAAACTGTTTTTGAAGATGTTAACTCGGTAGTCATTACGGAGGAATTTGCTCAAAAACTATTTGGAAATGAATCTCCTATTGGTAAAATAGTAAAAGTAGATAATGTAGACACTTTTAAGGTTACTGGGGTTTTAAAAGATTTACCAGAAAACACAGAGTTTACTTTTGAGTTTTTAATGCCCTGGGCCTATTTACATCAGAAAGGATGGGATGATGAGAATTGGAACAATAATTCGATTGCGACCTATGTACTGCTAAAGGAGGGAACAAACTATGCAGCATTTTCGGAAAAGATAAAATCCTTACGTAAAAATCATGATAAGGACTCCCCGGAAATGGAAACCCTATTATATCCATATTCACGTAGTTGGTTGTATGGAGAATTTGAAAACGGCAAAGAGATTGGTGGTAGGATTGATTTAATTCGGATGTTTGGAATTATCGCTGCAATCATCTTAATTATCGCCTGTATAAACTTCATGAATCTAAGTACAGCGCGCAGTGAAAAGCGTGCCAAAGAAGTTGGAATACGTAAGGTAATTGGAGCGGAAAAAGGGGCGCTTGTTGGTCAATTTTTAGGAGAATCTGTTTTAATATCCTTTCTAGCTGGCCTAGTGGCTCTAGTATTAGTTTTAATTGCCTTACCCTTTTTTAGCACAATAATAGACAAACCTCTGTCCTTAGATATGACTACAATTTGGTTTTGGTTATCAGCATTAGGCGTTATTTTTCTTACTGGAGTTTTGGCAGGAAGTTACCCTGCATTATATCTTTCAGGGTTTAAACCTTCTGCGGTTCTAAAAGGAACGTTTAAGAAAATGAATAGTCCAATAACGCCAAGAAAAGTGTTAGTGGTACTTCAGTTTTCCGCGGCCATTATTTTAATTACCGCTAGTATCATTGTAACGCAACAATTGAAAAAAGTCCAGGATAGGCAAGCAGGTTATACAAAAAATAATCTGGTGTATTCCATTATGGAAGGCGATGTAGAAAAGAATTACATGCTTATTAAAGAGGAATTATTGGCTTCTGGTACGGCTACATCAGTTACGAAAACAAGCGCACCAATAACCGAAGGATGGAGCAACTCCTGGGGTTTTGGATGGAAGGGAAAGAATGAAGATGATAAGACTTTGGTAAATAGGTTTCTTGCAGATGATGCTATAGTTAAAACTACAGGCCTACAATTATTAGAGGGTCGCGATTTTGATTTAGCTGCATATCCTACAGATTCTACTGCCGCTTTGATAAACGAAGCTGCGGTAAAATTAATGAAGTTTAAAGAACCTATAGGTCAAATTATTAAAGACAATGGTATTGAATGGCATGTAGTAGGTGTTATTAAGGATTTTGTCTTAAAATCTCCTTTTCAAAAAGTGGAACCCATGGTAATAGAAGGAGCAAAGGGGTGGTTTAATGTAATTCATGTGAAGTTAAGTCAGAAAATAAAAACTACGGAAAGCCTTGCCCAAACCGAGGCGATTTTTCAAAAATATAACCCTGAATATCCATTTAGTTATGAGTTTGTGGACCAAGCATATGCCAAGAAATTTGAGGATCAACAAAGAACAGGGCAGCTTGTAAGCATGTTTACGTTACTCACTATTTTTATATCTTGTTTAGGTTTATTTGGACTGGCAAGTTATATGGCAGAGAATAGGATAAAAGAAATAGGAGTGCGAAAAGTACTGGGTGCCTCGGTGCAAAGTATTGCGACGCTACTTTCTAAGGATTTCCTTAAACTGGTTTTAATTTCTATTGTATTGGCCGTACCTGTTTCATGGTATTTCATGAGTAAATGGCTCGAGGACTTTGCATACAGAATAACTATTTCTTGGTGGACGTTTGCGCTAGCCGGACTTTTGGCACTTGTCGTTGCTCTTCTAACGGTAAGCTATCAAGCGGTAAAGGCAGCGATAGTTAACCCTGTAAAAAGTTTACGATCCGAGTAAACTACTCTAATATAACATCAAGGGGTCCAGACTGAGTTATGTAAATATATTATACATAATCTGTCTAATTATTTTACACTAGTTATTTTTATTTTTTTTGTAACTATCTGATAATGTGAATTTAATAGTATGGCATGAAAATCGATTTATTAAAATTGATAAAAGTTTTAATACGGTA
>CAZDOW010000047.1:0-4257 GCA_964507115.1 uncultured Maribacter sp. | reverse complement strand
AATACGGTAGATTCTTTGCGGGATGCGTAAAAAAGCTACATATTTTTAATTGCCTTCGATAGATTAAGTGGCAGTGAGAGAAAAGTAGGGTTAGATTCTCGCCTCCACAGAAATAAAAAAAATGAATATGTTCAGGAATAATCTAAAAATAGCATTTCGGAATATCTTAAAAAACAAGGTATTTTCCATGATTAATATTATTGGTTTGTCCATTGGTTTGAGTGCAGCCTTTGTAATAGGTGCCATAATCTATTATGATATGACCTTTGATAAGTTCCATGCAGATGGTGACCGAATCTATAGGATAACTACAGAATTTAGTAATCCAGAAGGTAATTTTTATAATTCAGGAGTAACAGTTCCTTTGGCAGGGGCTCTGAGCGATTTGAATATGCCAGAACTGGAAGCAGTATCTGCTTTTTTAACAACTTACCCCTTACATGTAGAGAACAGGAAGTTGGATTTAAGTTTTAAAAATCCTGAGTTTGTAATTTATGCAGATGACGAATACTTTAGAACTTTTGATTATACTTGGTTGGCTGGTTCTCAAAAAGATGCATTGAGTGCACCCAATACTGTTGTGCTTTCTGAAGCTAGAGCACAAGTATATTTTCCTGATCAAGAACTTACTGCACTAATAGGAAAAACATTAATTTATAACGATACCATTCCCGCTTTGGTAACGGGAGTAGTTGCTAACTTCTCGCAAAGAACGGATTTTATCTTTGAGGAATTTCTCTCTCTGAAAACTGCAGACCTTCAGGACATGACTAGTGCCATAACAGATGCGCATTGGCATAATACGAATGGCGCTTCCCAACTAGTAGTAAAACTTACTGCCAATACCACCGTTTCTGTAGTTCAAAAAGTATTAGACGCCATTTCCAAAGAACATGAGGAAAAGGAAATGGTATCTATAAATCGGTCCAATTCCTTTTATATGCAGCCTTTGTCTGATTTGCATTTTAATACTAATTACTACACGTATGATTTTGACAGTCAAAGAGCAAGTCTGCCAGTACTTCGAAATTTGGGACTTGTAGCGTTGTTTTTATTATTATTAGGCTGTATTAATTTTATTAACCTGAATACGGCACAAGCTTTCCAACGGGCAAAGGAAATAGGGATTCGTAAAACCTTGGGTTCTTCAAAAAAACAGTTGATTTTTCAGTTTTTGGGAGAGACCTTGTTATTGACAATAGCTGCTGGGGTACTATCTTTAGTTTTGGCAAAAGGATTGCTAGGTGTTTTTAGTGATTATATTCCATCAGGTGTAAATCTTAGCTTGTATTATGATGCCTTGGCTATCGCAGGGATTGTAATACTGTTACTAGTAGTTACCTTACTTTCTGGTTTTTATCCAGCATTAATATTATCGGGATATAAGCCTGTTTCTGTTTTGAAAATAGAAGGGGTAAAGGCAGGACAGAGATCTGACTTACGTAAGTATCTGACCATTTTTCAGTTTTCTATTGCACAGATTTTCATCATTGCCACGCTTCTAGTGGGCAAACAGCTACATTTTGTAATGAAAAAAGATATGGGCTTCCAGACCGATGCCATTGCTTATTTTTATACACCTTGGAGCGACCCTGCACCAGAGAAGAAAGAACGCTTTATTACCAAAATGGAGGCGTTACCTTTGATTACCGAAGTGACTCTAGGAGGGAATCCTCCGGCATCTTTTAGTACTCATTCTATGGGTGTCCTGTTTAAAGAGGGTGATCAGGAAGTTAATTCAGATTTACAGCTTATTTATGGCGATGCCGATTATTTTAATATCTACGGTCTTAAACTACTTGCAGGTCGGTTACCGCTCAATGATACTATACGGGAATATGTAGTGAATCAAACCTATTTGAAGCAATTAGGTATTGAAAATCCGGAAAGTATAATTGGAAAAACGTTTAAGGCAGATGATGAGAATCATCCTATTGTAGGTGTAATGCAAGATTTTCACCAACGTTCTTTAAAAACAAAAATAGAACCCATGGCTTTTACAGGCGATTCATACGGGAGTAGGCGTTCTCAATTTAGGGTCGTGAGTTTTAAATTGACTACGGAGAATAGTGCTCAGTGGCCAGAGGCCATAACTCAAATTGAAGCGATATGGAAAGGTATTTATCCAGCTGCAGATTTTGAATACCGTTTTATGGAGGATACAATCGAACGTTTTTATGCCCAAGAACGTAAAATCTCTGTGCTTTTAAGTTGGACTACCGCATTTGCTATCATTATCAGTTGCTTAGGACTTTTGGGATTGGTGATGTATACTACCCAAAGGCGTGTAAAAGAAATTGGAATACGAAAAGTTCTTGGGGCTTCTTTGGCACAATTAAACTTTTTGTTGTGTACAGAGTTTTTAATGGTCATTGGTATCGCTTTTATGATTGCAATACCTCTTGCCTGGTGGGGCATGCACAATTGGTTACAGGATTTTGCCTTTAAGACTGATATGAGCTGGTGGGTATTTGTAGGTAGCGGACTGGCCATGCTCGTAATCGCTTTGCTAATTATTAGCATCAGGACGATTGCCGCTGCTCGGGCAAATCCTGTAAAAAGTCTTCGTTCAGAATAATATTCTGTAAAAATAGTATACAAACACTGTAAAATATTTTGACAATATTTTATTCGTTATTTGCTTAATGTATTGATATTCAGAACTTTGTTTTTTGGCATAATAATAGGATAGGTTGTAATAGAACTGCTAAAATAGATTCATGTACAAATTGTTCCTAAAAATTGCTACCCGGTATTTACTTAAGAATAAGCTCTATTCTTTTATCAATATTTTTGGTTTGGCTATTGGTATCGCCTCTTTTGTGCTTATTATGCTCTATGTAAATTATGAGCAGAGCTATGATAAATTTGAAGGATCTGAAAATGTCTACAGAACCTATATGGATTATTTGGAAGGCGATGCCTTTGTAGCTGGCGATGCGCAAACCTATAATTTATCGGGTCCTTCTATAAAAAGTGAGTTCCCAGAAGTGTTAGATTATGTTCGTTTTTTCTACTTTGAAAAAATGACCTTTCAATTAGGTGAGCGTATTTTGGAGCAACCCTTAGGCTCATTGGCCGACCCATCTTATTTCAATATATTTAAGTATCCACTTTTAAAAGGAGATAAAGAAACGGTTCTTTCTCAGCCCTATTCCATAGTCCTCTCAAAATCATTTGCTCAAAAGTTATTTGGAACAGAAAACCCTATTCAAAAGACGATTTCCGCGTTTAGAGATGGCCAAGAAGCTGTCCTTACGGTAACAGGTGTGATGGCTGATATGCCTAAAACCGCCCACTATAGAAATTCCTTCTTAATATCTTACGAGACTGAGAAAACTTGGACAGATTGGGGTCCTAGGGCGCATGAACTCAATTGGAACGCAAATAATTATTATACATTTCTCAAACTAGCTCCAAATACGAACGCAAATCTTCTGCGCCAGAAAATAATCGACAGCGATATTGAAGAAGACAAAGAAGAAAGGCACAATATTGAACCTATTGAAGATATTCACTTATACTCAAATAAACCTTATGAAGTTTCGGCGAACGGCAGCGTTACCAGAATCAAATTTCTAAAAGCTATTGCATTTATAATTCTTATTCTTTCGTGGTTAAATTACGTAAACCTTTCTGCTACAAAATCTATGGAACGGGCAAAGGAAGCAGGTATTCGTAAGGTTTCAGGGGCCCAAAAATCACAATTGATTATTCAATCGCTTATAGAATCTATTTTACTGAATTTTATTGCTATTTCAATTTCCTTAATCTTGGTTGCAATACTATTGCCTTTGTATAATAATATCACTGGAAAGGAACTCAGCTCTGGTTTATCAAATATTAGTAGTTTTTTACCCTATTTCTTTTTTATTTTAATGGGTATGATCTTAGCGGGTTTATATCCTGCATTTTTATTAAGTAGCTATTCCCCTGTAAAAGCACTGAAAGGCAAAATACAGACTTCTTCACAAGGTTTAGCGATTCGGAAAGGGCTTATAGTTACCCAGTTTTTAGCAACGATTGTTTTATTGATTGGTACTATTGTGGTGACCAAACAAATCAATTTTTTGGAAAGTCAGCCCATTGGCACTAATATTGATCAAGTCATCGCACTCAAGGGCGAAGTGGTTACTACAAAATCAGACTCGTTACTAAGCAATGATTACAAAGTTTTGGAAGCAGAGCTGAAAAGATTGCCATTTGTGGAAAAAGTGGCTATTGCACAAACCTATCCTGGCGATAGTTTTGATAATC
>CAZDOW010000046.1:0-25473 GCA_964507115.1 uncultured Maribacter sp. | reverse complement strand
TTTCCGGTTTCGATGGTAATTTCTCTACCATCACCAAGGTCTATGACCTCTTTAAATACTTTTGGAATCATAAAATTGATTTTTACCCGATACTACTTTCGGGATTTTGTTAAACAATGGTCTCCCCACCATATTTCTTTTTGGTCGGGGGTTGTTGTGTTGTTGTGTGTGAACGGACCAATGAAAAACTATGTGTAGCTTTTTGTACTGCTCCTCTATTTTAACTCCTGGAACCTGGAGATTATCTAAATAAAAAGGGATAGCTAGCTATCCCTTTTATTTCTTTATTTTCTAATACCAAGCTCTTTTATAAGCTCTCTGTATTTTACGATTTCATTCTTTATCATGTAATCCAAAAGACTTCTTCTCTTACCTACCAATTTCACTAATGAACGTTCAGTGTTATAATCTTTATGATTATTCTTTAAATGTCCTGTCAAATGATTGATTCTGTGTGTGAACAATGCGATTTGACCTTCGGTAGAACCTGTGTTCTCCGCTTTTCCGCCGTGTTTCTTAAAGATTTCGGCTTTTACTTCCTTCGTTAAATACATTCCAATATTACTTTAAATGATTTTTATGTATCTGATTGATTTTCAAACAGGGTGCAAAGATACTATTATTATTATTAGCTACAAGTAAATTTTTAGAACCCTTCTTTATTCCATTTGCTTAGCAATTAAGCTATAAGGTTAAGCAGATTTAATACTTCCGTTGCGAACAGGATTGTTTTGAATTAAATCGATATAAAGATTTATTTTTTTCTTTAATTCTCTACGGTGCGTAATAAAATCCAAAAATCCGTGCTCTAATAAAAACTCCGAAGATTGGAACCCTTCTGGAAGGTCCTTTCCGGTAGTGTCCTTAACAATTCGAGGTCCAGCGAATCCTATAAGTGCGCCAGGTTCTGCAATATTAATATCCCCAAGCATGGCATAGGATGCTGTCGTACCCCCAGTAGTTGGATCAGTACAAAGTGATATGTAAGGCAATTCCGCTTCTGCTAGTTGTGCTAATTTTACAGAAGTTTTAGCCAACTGCATCAAAGAAAGTGCCGCTTCCATCATACGGGCACCACCAGATTTTGATATCATTAAAAAAGGAACTTTCTTTTTTATAGCATAATCTATACCGCGAGCAATTTTTTCTCCAACAACACTTCCCATAGATCCGCCTATAAAACTGAAATCCATACAGCAAATGACTAACTCCTTTCCAAGAGACTTACCAAAACCTGTTCTAATAGCATCCTTAAGTCCTGTTTTTTTCTGAGCAGCCACAAGACGTTCCTTGTACTTTTTAGTATCCTCAAATTTTAGAGGATCCTTAGAAGAAAGTTTAGCATCTAATTCGGTGAACGTGTTATCGTCAAAAAGAATTTCAAAATATTCTTTGCTTCCAATGCGAACATGGTAATCGTCTTCTGGACTTACATAAAAGTTTTTAGCAAGATCATCAGATTCTACAATCTTTCCCGTAGGAGATTTATACCACAATCCTCTTGGGGTGTCTTTTTTTTCCTCTGTAGAAGTTTGTATTCCTTTTTCCTTTCTTTTAAACCAAGCCGTCATGTTGTCCATATTTAGATTTAGTCTTCAGAAAATTATAAAGTGTTTACATTGTTTAAGTCTTCAAAAGCCTTTTTTAATCGGTCCACGAATGTAGATTCACCACTACGCAACCATACTCTTGGGTCGTAGAATTTTTTATTAGGCTCATCAGCTCCTTTAGGGTTTCCAATTTGAGTTTGCAAGTACTCTCCGTTGTCTTGGACATAGTCTCTAACACCAGCAAGGAAAGCATATTGTAAATCGGTATCAATATTCATTTTAATAACGCCATAGCTAATACCTTCTCTAATTTCTTCTACTGTTGAGCCAGAACCACCGTGGAAAACAAAATCAATATGATTATGCTCTACTCCGTATTTTTTAGAAATATACTCTTGTGAGTTTTTTAATATTTTGGGAGTAAGCTTAACGTTTCCTGGCTTGTATACTCCGTGTACATTTCCAAACGCTGCCGCGATAGTAAATCTTGGGCTTACTTTTGAAAGCTCCTCATAAGCATAGGCTACTTCTTCTGGTTGCGTATATAACTTAGAATCGTCTACATCAGAATTGTCAACACCATCTTCTTCACCACCTGTAATACCTAACTCTATCTCCAATGTCATTTCCATTTTGCTCATACGCTCTAAATAGCCTTTGCAAATTTCAATGTTTTCTTCTAAGGGCTCCTCTGATAGGTCTATCATATGAGAGCTAAAAAGGGATTTTCCTGTTTCTGCATAATGCTTTTCACTTGCATCTAGCAAACCGTCTATCCAAGGTAATAATTTCTTAGCGCAATGGTCTGTATGCAAGATAACTGTTGCGCCATAAGCTTCCGCTAATTGATGCACATGTTTTGCACCTGCAATAGCTCCTTGAATGGCAGCATTTTGACCTTCATTAGAAAGTCCTTTACCTGCGTTAAATTGAGCGCCACCGTTAGAGAATTGTAGAATAACCGGCGCATTCAAACTTGCAGCAGTTTCCAGAACACCATTGATGGTATTTGAACCGATTACATTTACAGCGGGTAATGCAAAACCTTTTTCTTTTGCGTAGTTGAATATTTCTTGAACTTGATTTCCGGTTGCAACTCCCGGTTTAATATTATGGCCCATAGTCTTTTTGGTCTTTAGTTTTCTGAAAATTAAGAAACAAAAGTAACAAAACTATTAGACTTAAAAAGGATAGTTAATGCCTAATTGTAGAACGGAATTGGCAAAATTATAATCCCTGAACCATCTTTTGGACTGTACTTCTGCAGGATTATAGGTTTTAAATCCTAAATCTAGACGGAATAAGAAATAAGTGAAATCGTATCGGAGTCCAAAACCAGTTCCAAGAGCAATGTCCTTTAAAGAGGACAGGCCATTGAATGTGGCAGCGGGGTCCTCTACATCATCAAAAACGTTCCAAATATTTCCTGCATCTGCAAAAATAGCTCCATTTAAATTACCAGCAATTGGGAAACGATATTCTAAGTTAAGGGCTAATTTAAAATTAGCTTCATTAAAATCGTTTACCGCTGATGTGCTTCCGGGACCGAGAGAATATGGGAACCAAGCTCTATTGTCGTTAGAGCCACCACCAAAGTAACTACGTACAAACGGAATATTGTTAGAATTCCCGTAAGGAATTGCGATTCCTAAAAACCCTCTTGCAGCTACCACATTGGAACGCGAAAGGTCCCAGTATTTTACATAATCCAATTCGGTTTTTATGTATTGGGAAAAAGGAACGTTAAAGACTAAAAGCTGGTCGTCCTTTTCATTAAACGGTACAATACTGGATAGGGCGGACAATAAATTACCTGCACTTTCCAGTTTGAACCGAAACTGATAAAAATTATTATCCGTAATACCGTTCCTATTATTCTTGTTAAAGGTGTAATTAGTAGAAAGAATGAGATTGTTCTCCGTAAGTCGTATTTCACGTTCATTGATGCTCTTAACATCGTTAAAATCTTCTTGGGTCAATCCGTTGGAGGTAACAGGGATGGTCCCGTCTAAAACATCATCGGTAAAACCTGTGGTACCGGAAATATTACCCTCTGTTGCTTCTATTGGGGTTGTAAGATTCCCATCACCATTAAAATAGATTGGGTTGACTGGTATGTTGTCCTTTATGGCTATTCTGTTTAAGTCGTTGTAGGTGTTGCTATAGACATTAAAGAAGCGCTCGGGGTTCACGTTGCGTACATACTGGATATTGAGCAATTCGATGTTGTGATTTATGAATTCCGAAGGGGTCCAATTGTAGCCCAATATACTATTCAGGGCCTGTTTGTCTAGCCCAATGTTTTTTTGAAAACTTGTTCCTATTCCTATTCTGGTTTTTGGTAAGGTATAGTTTGGGATGAGTTTTGAAGTATTTATAAAGGGAAACCATATCCTTGGAAAATTCAAGGTGATTTCACCTCCGGTTTCGGAGAAAAAATCTTCTTGGAAAGAGGGACTACTCAGAAGTCCAAACGCACCATCCGCAGATATGCTTAGGTTTTCTGCACCTTTAAAAATATTCCTTATAAGTAAGGATGCACCAACACCTATACCCAACCTTCTAATATTAGATCTACTTATTTCAAAGTTAGTTCCTAAGGAGTATTTGGTTTTTGGGGCTAAGTATATGCTAGTATTTACCTTATTGGTAAGACTATCCTCCTTGAAGATAATATTGGGATATTTGAAAATATTTAGACTATTTAATTGTCTGGAGGTTCTTATTTTATCAATATCCCTATAGGTATTGCCCTTTTTAAAAAAGATTGCATTTGCTAAGGTTTTTGGCTTTATTTGAAATTTTCCAGAATAGTGTATGGTATAGTCGCCGTAGACAATTGTTTTTAGTTCATTCTCATCATTAGACGAAAGATAATCTGTAAAAATATCAATATTGTTAATTTTCTCCACCTTGTATTCCTCAGTGGTAACCTGGTTTTCTCCTCTCCTTTTTAAGTCCCCTATGTTAAGGATAACATTTATTTTTTGATCATTCCCCAGTACAGTGGTGTCACTAGGAATATCAAAGGTAATAGAGCTTTCTTGAAAATTACGTATCCCATTATTTCGGAAGATTGTGGTAAGTCGTTCTCTTTCGGCATTAAAATTGTCCAAGTCAAACTTTTCCCCTTGTTTAATCAGCGTTTCTCCGGCATTAAGGAAATATATAGAGTCTATGGCCTTGGAAGAGATTTCATTCGATACCGAATCCAATAAAAAGGGGTTGCCTAGCGCAACTTTGTAGGTTAAGACCGCCCTTTGTTTGCGTCCTGTAGAATCTATAGTGAAGTTGGTAGTATTGTTAAAGTAGCCTTTGGTTTCGTAATACGCACTTAGGCGCTCCAAGCTTCTCCTTGTTTTAGAAGTATCCAATACTGCTGGTGCTTCGCCAATATCCTTGAGCCATTTACTAACTCCTGAAACAAAAAAGGATTCTCCCAAACGTTTTACCTGTTTTTCTGAAAGTTGCTTTGTTAACCGTTCTTTTCTGTTGGGTTTTTTGTAAAGCCAGTCTTGGAAGAGTGAGTCAGGGTTTTCTTTTGCAAGATTATATAAATTAAGGCGCAAAGGGTAACCCAAGAGGGCTGCGTTTGGTCTTTGGTAAATTAGACTTTCTATGGCCTCGTTTTTAATTTTGAGTGAATCTACCAATAGGGTGTTACCTGCTACCAAATATTCATCATCATCAATTTTTTTAAGTGAATTACATGACAGCACAACCATTGCCAAAAGCGATAATAAGCTTACTTTAGCTATGTTGTTTTTGAAGCATAGTGCCGAGTTCATAGAAATCAAAAATACATTATTTGAATGGTTGTTAAAAGTGAATTGAAACTTATAAAAAGCTTACAGCAAAAAAAGTTCCGAAATGAACATGGTCTGTTTGTTATGGAAGGTAAAAAGGCTGTGGAAGAGCTTTTGAATTCTAAAATTAGGCCGTTTAAGGTGTATGTTTCTAACGACTTAGAACTAGATGTTGCCTATACTGATATTCATGATGTTGCTCCCAAGGAATTGCAACAGATGAGTGGGC
Source organism: uncultured Maribacter sp. (assembly GCA_964507115.1). Taxonomy (GTDB): domain Bacteria; phylum Bacteroidota; class Bacteroidia; order Flavobacteriales; family Flavobacteriaceae; genus Maribacter. The sequence continues at coordinate 19,888 of CAZDOW010000046.1, read as the reverse complement.
TTAAAAATTCAAATGGTGTACTAGGGGTGTTTTATACACTAGCTCCAAATTCTATTGATTTTAACGATTGGATTTTGATGTTGGACGGTATTCAGGATCCTGGAAATTTAGGAACTATCATAAGGTTGTGTGACTGGTTCGGGATTAAAAACTTAGTATGCTCTCAACATACGGTAGATTGTTATAACCCAAAGGTGCTACAGGCCACCATGGGTTCTATTGCTAGAGTAAATATTACTTATACTGATCTTGATTCTTTTTTAAAGCTTAATACGCTTCCTGTTTACGGCTCTTTTATGAATGGAACATCCGTTTATAGAAGCCCTTTACCAAAAAAGGGAATACTTGTAATGGGAAATGAAGGAAACGGAATTTCTCCACTAATTAGTAGGTTTTGTGAGCACACTGTTACCATACCTCAATTTGGGAAGGAAACTACAGAAAGTTTAAATGTTGGGACGGCTTCGGCAATTTTACTAAACGAAATTCGAAGAGTTAATTAACTATTTATTCAAAAGTAAAGTTTATAAAAATACCTCTGGATTTCATAGTGTCAATGTTTCCCGTCCAAGGACTGTTAGGATCATTGTCTCTAACAAGTTCATCTGTTAAAGCAAAAACACCACGAATAGAAGGACTGAATTTGAAGTACTCCAAGTAAAAGTCGATTCCAAAGCCCAACTCATAATTATACACCCATTTTTTCATACGGAAGGTGCCAGCTGAATTATCGTCTAGACTGGTTTCATTGCTGCCGAGGTTTAAAGACATAGATCCTCCACCAATGATAAAGGGTTTCCAGTTTCCTATTCTCCGGGTACTAGCCTTCAATAGTAAAGGAAAGTTAATATAGGTTGATTTGACTTCACTAATGGCATCACGTTCTTCTTCGAATCCTGGAAATCCAAAAGTTCTGGAGGTATAGTGTAGTCCAGGTTCTATTCGAAGGTCTAAAAATTCATTTATACGCATTTCACCAATAAGTCCTACGTTAAAGCCAAAGGTCTTACTGATTAAGATGTCCTTATCATTGTCAATATAATCAAACTTGAAATCATACTGATTAAACCCTAAGAAATACCCGTAGTTTAGAAATTTCTTATCCTCGTTCTCCTTGTTGAGTACGGGTCTTTCATTAAATTGAGCATTGATCCATTGGGTGGTGCAGAGCAATCCAATGCATATCAAAATACATTTCTTCATTTGGCCTTAATTACAAAAATCTGCATTAAAGTGGCTAAATTTCTGAGCGAGGTCGATTGTCCTACGCTACGGTTTTTTAGCTACATATATAGATGCTACCCCAAATGTTTGAGGCTTATTGGTTACCTCTATAAACCCAATTTTACGTAAAATATTGTTGAAGGTTTCCCCATGTGGAAAAACGGCTGCGGATTCACTTAAATAACCATAAGCTGAATTATCTTTTGAAAATAGTTTGCCGATTATCGGCAGCATATACTTAGTGTATAAGTGATATCCTTGTTTAAAAGGTGTTTTGGTAGGTACGGAAGTTTCAAGTATAACCAAATTGCCCTTTGGCTTAAGCACGCGTAAAATTTCTGAAAGCCCAGTTTCTAAGGTTTCGAAGTTTCGAACACCAAAAGAAACGGTGATGGCATCAAATGAGTTGTTTGCAAAGGATAGCTTTTCGCTATCGCCTACTATCATATCAATAGTGCTATCCAGATTTTTATGTTGTATTTTTTTCTTTCCTACAGCTAACATACCAGGGGAAATGTCCAAACCTATAATTTTTTTAGCACCTGTTTTTACCAAGGCAATAGCCAAGTCGCCTGTTCCTGTAGCAATATCCAAAATAGATAGTGGTTTTTCCTTTTTAAGTATCGCCACAACTCGCTTTCTCCATTTTATATCTATCCCAAAAGAAATAACCCTGTTAAGGCCATCGTAATCTTTTGAAATGTTGTCGAACATTTTAGTTACTTGCTCTTTTTTGCTAAGTTCAGAGTCTTTATAGGGGGTAACCTTTTCGGACATAGTAATTTTTTTCGCAAAGATACAATATAGTACTGTAGGCTTTTCTGTATTTCATTTTGGGATTCTTTAAATGTCTATAGTTTAAAACATTAAAATAAATCATAAGCTAATTAAATTATGTAATTTTGTTCCGTATTACAGACCTAAATTTACGTTGCTATTAACGCAAAATAATGCAATTGCATCACGTTAAAAAAGCGTTTTTACACTACAGATAGGTAACCTAAGAAATTAAATGAAAATTATTATTGCAGGTGCAGGCGAAGTGGGGTTTCATTTGGCCAAATTACTTTCCTACGAATCTCAAAACATCACATTAATAGATACCAACAAAGAAAGTCTTTCTTATGCAGACAATCATTTAGATATTAGAGTCCTAAAAGGGGATGCCACATCTATATCTGTTCTTAAGGATGCTCAAGTAGAAGATTCTGACCTTGTTATTGGTGTCACATCTTCCGAGACCACAAATATTACGTTGTGCATGTTGGCTAAACAATTGGGATGTAAACAGACTATTGCCAGGATTTCCAATACAGAGTTTGTAGACAATAAAGAGTTGCTTAAATTCTCTGAGTTGGGGATAGACGAGCTTATTTCTCCAGAGGAGTTGGCTGCGACTGAAATACAGTTGTTATTAAACAAATCCGCCTTTAATGACACCTTTGAGTTTGATGATGGTAAGTTGATTATGGTTGGTGTCTCACTACCAAAATCGGCTCCTTTTGTTGGTAAAATGGTAAAGGAGGCTGCAAATATTTTTCCTGAACTTCACTTTATGCCTATTGCATTGCAGCGTATGGGGACTCAATATACGGTTATACCAAGAGGAGATACGGTTTTTAAAGAAGGGGATCAAGTGTATTTTATTACTGTTAAAGAGGGTGTTGATGAGCTGTATAAGCTAACAGGAAAGAAAAAGGAGGCGATTAAAAATGTAATGATTTTAGGTGGTAGCAAGGTCGGCTATAAAACGGCTAGGGATTTATGCAACAATAAGTTCAATGTTAAGTTGATAGAAAAGAATAAGGAAAAAGCCTTTGATCTTGCAGATGACCTGCCTAATGCTTTAGTTATTAACGGTGATGGTAGGAACGTAGAACTTTTGGAAGAGGAGAGTCTGGAGTCTATGGATGCTTTTATTGCTGTTACAGGGAATTCCGAAACCAATATCATGTCTTGTCTGGTAGCCAAGTCAAAGTTTATAAAAAAAACTATAGCACTAGTTGAGAACATGGATTATTTTCAGCTGTCACACTCTATAGGTATAGATACGCTGATTAATAAAAAGTTATTGGCTGCAAATAATATTTTTAGACACATTAGAAGAGGCGAAGTGGTTGCGATGATGCGATTGAATAACTTGAATGCAGAAATATTGGAGTTCATAGTTAAAAAGGATTCAAGAGTTACTGGTGCCGTCATAAGAGATCTTAACTTTCCAAAAGCGGCTACCATTGGTGGCGTAGTGCGAAATGGAGAGGGTATTATTGCACTTGGGGGTTTTGAAATTAAGGCCGGAGATCGGGTCGTAGTTTGTTGCCTACCGGAAGAAATATCAAAAATAGAACGAATGTTCCTTTAACATGCGCCTAAACTCAAGGATTATCTTTCATATCATGGGACTGTTGCTTCTATGTAACGGTGGTTTTATGCTAATTGCTGCGGTTTTAAGTGCTATTTATAAGGATGGCGCTACACTTAGTATTTCTTTAGCATCTATTTCGACTATGTTTGCTGGGGTTTGTGCTATGTACTTTACTCGTGGTCACCGCAAGGAGGTTAAGCGAAAGGAGGGTTATATTATTGTGACCTTTGGTTGGATTGTAATGTCCATTTCTGGAATGCTCCCTTATATTTTTTCTGGAGCTATCCCAGATGTAACCAACGCTTTTTTTGAAACTATTTCTGGTTATACCACCACAGGGGCTTCTATCATAGACGATATAGAATCCATGCCAAAGGGTATTTTGTTATGGAGAAGCCTTACTCATTGGATTGGAGGAATGGGAATCATTGTTTTGGCTATTGCTATTTTACCGCTTTTAGGAATTGGGGGTATGCAGTTGTTTGCGGCCGAGGCACCAGGGCCAAGTACAGATAAATTACACCCTAGAATTACGGATACAGCTAAACGTTTATGGTTGATTTATGTTGGGTATACTGTAGCAGAAACTATTTTACTGAAGTTGGCCGGAATGTCCTTTTTTGATGCTATAAACCATGCATTGGCTACCTTGTCTACCGGAGGTTTCTCTACTAAGAATGCCAGTGTAGCATATTGGAACGATCAGCCGTTGATACAATACATTATTATTGTATTTATGTTTTTGGCAGGCACCAATTTTGTCCTAAGCTATTTTGCGTTTAAGGGTAAGATACAGCGTGTTCTTAAGGATGAGGAGTTTAAGTTTTACTTACTTTTTATAGTATTGGCTACTGTTTTGGTGGGATTGGTAATTTACTTTAAGGCGAATATATCAGAGATGACACCGGGTTATCCCATGGTTTTTGGTAAAGTGGAGAGTTCGTTTAGGCATGCGCTATTTCAGATTGTTGCCGTAATCACCACTACCGGTTTTGTAAGTGCAGACTTTTCGCAGTGGACACCTTTTCTTACCATATTCTTTTTTGGTTTGTTCTTTGTTGGAGGCTCTGCAGGCTCAACCTCAGGCGGTATAAAGGTTATGCGACACTTATTGATTATTAAAAACGGAGTATTAGAATTTAAGCGCACGCTTCATACTAATGCCATTATACCGGTGCGGTACAACAACAAGACTGTAAAGGAAAAAATAGTGTATAACATCATTGGCTTTTTTGTATTATACATGCTACTATTTATAATCGGGGCTATGGTACTAGGTTTTTTAGGGCTCGATTTTGAGTCTGCCATTGGCGGAGCTGCATCTTCTTTGGGAAATGTTGGTCCGGCATTGGGAAGTTTAAACCCAATAAGTAATTTTAATAGTCTTCCAGATTTGGCTAAATGGTGGTGTGGATTTTTAATGCTCGCCGGCAGGTTAGAACTTTTTACGGTGCTTATTTTGTTAACACCTTATTTCTGGAAGCGCACTTAGAGCGTGGGTCTATTGATTTTATTATGCGTGTAGTTATGTAGCGGTTATCGCATAAAAAAACCTCAGATGCATCTACAAATGAAGTTTTTGTTTGTTAGTCATTTTTTTAACCTATAATGCTGCTTTAATTCTAGAAATCGCTTCTCTAATTTCTTTCTCTGAGGCCGCGTAGGATATTCGAATACAGTTCCCATTTCCAAAAGCATCTCCTGTGACCGTTGCCACATTAGCCTTTTCTAATAAGTACATGGAAAAGTCCGATGCATTGTTAATTTTTGTTCCGTTTAATGTTTTTCCAAAATATGCCGTAACATCTGGGTAGACATAAAATGCACCTTCCGGTTCATTGCATTTAAAACCGTCCATGTCGTTTAACAAATCTAGAATCAATTTTCTACGTTCCTTAAACTCATCCACCATATATGCTATACGTTCCGGGGACTCTTCCAAAGCGGTAATAACTGCTCGTTGTGCAATGCAATTGGCGCCACTAGTCACCTGTCCTTGTAGTTTGTTACAGGCACGGGCTATGTATGTTGGCGCACCCATGTAACCAATACGCCATCCGGTCATTGCAAAAGCCTTTGCGACACCGTTCACGGTAACTGTGCGATTGTACATGTCATCAAACTCTGCCATGGATGCATGTGGTGTTACCCCGTAATTTATGTGTTCGTAGATTTCATCGCTAACTACTATAATTTGTGGATGCTTTTGTAAAACATCTGCCAAAGCTCTTAACTCTGTTTTACTGTAGATCGATCCGCTTGGGTTGCACGGAGAGCTATACCACAACATTTTTGTTTTAGGAGTAATGGCCGCTTCTAATTGTTGGGGGGTCATTTTAAAATCATCTTCCAATGCAGTGGGAACCTCAACGGGAACACCATCTGCTAATTTTACGATATCGGAATAACTAACCCAGTACGGGCAAGGTAGTATTACTTCATCCCCTTTGTTCAAAAGCACTTGCGCAACATTATAGAGGGATTGTTTGGCTCCTGTTGAAACAACGATTTGTGGTGCTTCATAAGTGAGACCGTTATCACGCTTAAATTTTGTGATAATCGCATTCTTTAAGTCTACATAACCATCAACTGGCGTGTAGGAATTATAGCCATCCTTTACTGCTTTTATTGCTGCTTCCGCAATATATTCAGGAATATCAAAATCCGGCTCCCCTAAGCTAAGTCCTATAATATCTTTTCCTAAAGCTCTTAGTTCGCGAGCCTTTGCGGCCATTTCTAGGGTTGCAGACGGAGTTACGTTATTAATTCTGTCCGATAGTTGGTTGCTCATGTCGAATATAAAATTACTAGTACTGTAATGAAGGCTGTTTGCCTAATTCCTTTAAATGCTTGAAATGTGAAATTATCGCTTTTCTAGTGGTTTTATACTCGTTATAGGGCAAATTAAATTCCTTTGCGGTTTCTTTCACAATTTTAGAAATATTTGTGTAATGAACGTGGCTTATGTTTGGAAATATATGGTGCTCTACTTGGTGGTTAAGTCCACCTGTAAACCAATTTGTTATTTTACTTTTAGTGCCAAAATTAACAGTGGTAAACAACTGGTGAATAGCCCACGTATTCTTCATGGTGCCACTTTCGTCCGGCAATGGAGTATCCGCGTCATCTGTGATGTGTGCCAATTGAAAAACAACGCTCAAAATAACACCAGCGACATAGTGCATTACGAAGAATCCTATAAGTACTTTCCACCAAGCTACATCTAAAAGAAGCATAGGAATTACAATCCAGATGGTCACATATAAGGATTTTGTAATAACTAGGGTGCTCCAGTTTTTTGCGGCACTTGGTAATTTGCCATAGGACAGTTTTCTTTTCATGTACCGGTACATTTGCTGAAAATCTGTTGTAATGGCCCAATTAAAGGTTAATAATCCATAAAGGAAAACAGAATAAAAGTGTTGAAAACGATGATGTTTTTTCCATTCTGAATGCTTTGAAAAACGAAGAATTCTACCCGCTTCCAAGTCTTCATCATGCTCATGGATATTGGTATAAGTATGGTGAAGTACATTATGTTGTACTTGCCAATTATAAACGTTTCCTGCAAGGATATAAATACTACTACCCATAAGCTTGTTTACCCATTTTTTATTGGAGTAAGCGCCGTGGTTACCATCGTGCATTACGTTCATGCCTACGCCCGCCATGCCAATACCCATTACTATTGTTAATAGTAAATTGGCCCAATTAGGAAGGCCTAAAGTCAATATCAGAAAATAGGGTGCTAAAAACAAGGTGAACATTATAATTGTCTTTACATGCAGACGCCAGTTTCCAGTTTTTTTTATTTCGTTCTTTTTAAAATACTCATTGACTCTTCCATTTAAGGTTTTGAAAAATTTTGTTGAGTCTTTTCTTGAAAATCGAATGGTGTTTTGTTCCATAAGGGTGAACTTTTTTTTATAAGTATAACGTAATAGATTTCCTAATAGTTTGATACCTTGTTAAAAAAGGAAATATTTGCAAACTGAATTTCGAAACTAATTACTTTACAAAGATACGCATGACAGCTCAAACACTACTTGAATATTTTCCTAAATTATCCGAAGAACAAAAGCGACAGTTTATTTTATTGGAGGAACTGTACAAGGATTGGAACCAGAAAATAAATGTAGTTTCCAGAAAGGATATAGATGAATTATACATGCGGCATGTCCTTCATTCACTTGGGATTGCAAAAATTCAGCAATTTAAAGACGGAGCTGAAGTGCTAGATGTAGGTACTGGTGGTGGTTTTCCTGGGATTCCTTTAGCTATATTATTTCCAAACGTACGTTTTACGTTGGTAGATTCTATAGGGAAGAAAATCAAGGTTGTAGATGAGGTTGTTCAGGGCCTAAGACTTTCAAATGTACTTACAATTAACGCTAGGGTAGAAGAAGTCTCAGGTCAGTTTGATTTTATTGTAAGTAGGGCAGTTGCAGCTATGCCTACTTTTGTGCATTGGGTGAAGGGGAAAATAAAAAAAGAGTCCGTTCATGAACGACAAAATGGTATTTTATATTTAAAGGGAGGGGATTTGAGCGAAGAATTAAGGGAATATAGAACGGCACAAGTTTTTGATTTGTCCGATTATTTTACAGATGATTTTTATGACACTAAGAAAGTTGTTTATCTGCCTTTAAAATTTAGAGGATAGTTAAAGACTCAGCATAGTGTAATAGGATCTGCGATATTTTCTCGCGTAACTTCGTAAATGACTCCAGGAATATATCCGAAGGCATAAAATGCGCATTTTTAAGGCTGAATATGTTTTTAATAACTCCATAATTATATCTAAATGTCTGTAATTTATATTTAGTTTACAATTAATTAACGTTAAATTTACATTTAAAGTATGATTAGAAACGATTTTCTTTGCAGTCATCCTTAGTTCTCAGGGAATGGTTTAACTTATTTTTATTCACAAGAAAAATCGATACGTTTATAAATAATTTTTGAGTTGCTAACTTCACTTGTTTTAATTTCACCGTTCAAAAGTCCCAACTGTTCTCCTTTACAATTATATACTGGAACTATGGTGTTGCAAGTAGGGCAGCAATTGTTGGATATAAATATAGTATCCCCTTTGTATTCTGCTACTTCAATGTAAAAGTACTTGGCAACGTCGCTTTTGTTGTTTTTTAGTTCGCTCACTTGTGTTTTTAGCCAGTCTAAATCTTCTATGGGATTACCTGTGTTGCAAGCAGAAATAATGGGGAGGTTTGTATCATCGTTGTTGCAAGACAAACACAATACAAAAACAAATAAAAGTGTACGGGCCTTTTTCATAGCGTATTTTATTTTTTAGATGTTGGAATCTCTAATTGGTTGCTTAAGAATTACCATAATTGTTTGTCGATTTTGAAAACTATCGGACAATTTGCCTTCCTTTAAAAATAAAACAGAGTCAAAAAAACCAACCCTTGAGGATTGGAATATTTCGACTCTGTTTCAAAAATGAGGAATTGTAAATATAATTTTTGGTTCAGCTTTTGTAAATAGCTTATTTACTCCAAGGCGGCACAACATCGTTAGATCTCGCGTATGCTATGAGTTGTCCTTTGTGTTCGCCGTTATGTTCCATTATGGCTAAAAGTCCTCCTAGTTTGTTCATCTTGGCGAAACCGAAGTCCACCTCTTCATTAAGTTCATCACTGTTCACCAGCATTATTTTTTCCAGAACAAATTCATTACTTTTCTTTAGAGCAGCAATAATATTAGCCTTTCCAGTGATTTTTCCTAGAGACATCATGTCTACATCAGTTGGTGGAGCAAATCCCATTTTGGATGCTAAAAAGTAGTTTCCCGAAGCAACATGTAAAAGTGCATCTCCAACAGAGTTAACGCCTTCTGTAGGTCTCCAATCATATTGCTCTTCAGAAAAAGCTTCGGCTAGTTGAATGACTTGTGCTTGATTGCCCGTTAAGACAGCTTGTATAGTTGATTGTGCAAGATTGTCTTGGCCGTAACTTATGGTCATCGCCAGTAACATAAAAGCTAGTATTGTTTTTTTCATTTTGTGTGTTTGTTAATGTGAAAAGGTTCCGTTGGATTATCCAACGGAACCTTTAAATGTAGGTAAAAAAAATCACCTAATAGTTTATTGTAATAAATTTACTATCAGTCACTTATCCTAAAAATGGATACCTATAGTCTTCTGGTGTAACAAAAGTTTCTTTGATAAGTCTTGGAGATACCCAACGCAATAGGTTTTGAGCAGAACCAGCTTTGTCGTTAGTTCCTGAAGCCCTTGCTCCACCAAAAGGCTGTTGTCCGACAACTGCACCTGTAGGCTTGTCGTTAATATAGAAATTACCTGCACAGTTTTGAAGTGCTTTTGTAGCCTCGTCAATAGCATATCTATCTTTGGATAAGACTGCTCCGGTTAAAGCATACTCCGATGTTGCGTCCACTAGTTTAAGAGTTTTACTCCAATCTTGGTCTTGGTAAACGTATATCGTAACTACAGGGCCAAAAAGTTCTGTTTCCATTGTAGTATACTTAGGATCGGTGGTTAGGATAACGGTAGGTTCAATAAAGTACCCTTCGGATTTGTCATAATTTCCTCCAGCAATTATCTCCGCGTTACTATCTTTTTTTGCTTGATCAATATAGCTTGCTAATTTATCAAAAGATCCCTCGTGGATTACAGCGGTAACAAAGTTGGTCATGTCCTCTGGCGAACCCGGTTTGTTGAATGAAGCAACGTCTTTTTTAACCAATTCCAATATTTCATCCGAAGTAGATTTTGGTAAATAAACCCGTGATGCTGCACTGCATTTTTGCCCTTGGAACTCAAAAGAACCTCGGACTATTGCTGTAGCTACTTGAGCAGGTTTTGCCGATGGATGCGCTAGAATAAAATCCTTTCCACCAGTTTCGCCTACAATTTTAGGATAGGTCTTATAATTATGTATGTTGGTCCCTATTTGCTTCCAAAGTTCTTTGAATACGTGAGTGGAGCCTGTAAAATGGATTCCAGAAAAATCCGGACTAGCAAGTACAGTATCTGTAATCATTACGGGATCTCCGTAAACCACGTTGATAACGCCATCTGGTAGGCCCGCTTCCTTAAAGATATCTACAATTACTTTAGCTGAAAAAATTTGGCTGTCGCTTGGTTTCCAAACAACAACATTACCCATCATTGCTGCACTTGCAGGAAGGTTTCCGGCAATTGCGGTAAAGTTGAAAGGGGTTATGGCGTATACAAATCCCTCTAAAGGTCTATATTCAACACGGTTCCAGATGCCTTCGGCAGAATCTGGTTGTTCCTCATAGATTTGTGTCATGTATTCCACGTTAAAACGAAGAAAATCTATGAATTCACAAGCTGCATCTATTTCTGCTTGATGTATGGTTTTTGATTGTGCCATCATTGTAGAGGCGTTAATCTTGGCTCTGTAAGGTCCTGCAATTAACTCTGCTGCTTTCAAAAAGATAGCTGCACGTTGCTCCCACGTAAGATTGGCCCATGCCTCACGAGAATCTAAGCAGTTCTGAATGGCTTCGCTAACATGTTTTTTTTCTGCCAAGTGATATGTGCCTACGATATGTTTGTGCTCATGCGGAGGCGACATAGGCTTGGTGTTGCCTGTACGTACTTCCTTATCACCTATATACATGGGTACATCTACCGTGCTATTGTAATATTCTTTATATTGTTTTAGAACCTCTTCTCGCTCCGGACTTCCCGGTGCAAAGCTTTTTATAGGTTCATTAAATGCTGTTGGAACTTGGAAAAAACCTTTACCCATTGTCAAAATTTTAAAGATTAAAATGTTGCTCAAAGGTAAGGTTAGTATATGAGAATTAAAAGTGAAAAAAAGAAGCTAAAATGAAGATATAATAACTTTGAAACGAGTAGGAATAGCTATAATCAGTTTTCTAACATTCTATTTTTTATTCCATAAAATGGAATGATTCGAATGGATTTTACGTAGTTCAGAAGGTTTTTTTAGTTTTAAAAATCAGCTGATAACAAAGCAGATTCATAAATGAGCTATTTGTTTTTAATTTAATGCAAATTGCGCATTAAATTTAAAGGTTGGAATATAGACCCTGAATTTTTCGGAAGAATTGAAATTCACCATATTGTAATGGCCTCGCATGGCACCTATAGGTGAGGTTAAAAGACAGCCGGAGTTGTACGTATGCGATTCTCCAGGCTTAATTACAGGTTTTTTACCAATAACACCTTCGCCATCTAAGGTTTCCATATCGTTTAAAGAGTCATAAATTCTCCAATGGCGTGAAGTTAACTGCACAGCATCCTTGCTTTGGTTTTCTATTGTAATAGTATAGCCAAAAGCATAGTGCATTTTATAGTTTTTGAAGAAAGTGCCTTCAAAACTGGTGTTTACTGATATTTTAATGCCTTTTGTAACCTGTGTTGTCATAAGCTTGTCTAATACGTAAATATGCTGCCGGCTAAAAGTTAGGTCTACGCCTATACTTGCTAAAATAACGAAAACCGTATTAAGAATACTATATTTAACAATAGTTTTAAATCTTCCCTGTCCATACAAATTGGGCATTACCTTATTAAAAGGCTACTGCAAATATTCGGATAAAGAATACATTACTTTTCGTTTCAAATATAGCATCTATCAAATAGCTAACAAGGAGCAATATAAAAAACAGGGATTGATTGTGAAAATTAAAGATCAAATGATCGGTATATGTGTATTTTTTTCTGATATACATCACCTAAACTAAAGATGGTGAATACCTGAAGAAAGAAAAATGAGGTAAACTGTATTTTAGAAAACAATGTGTTTGCCAATGTTTTCGACTCTTTTCTTACTCTTATTTCACTTTGTACAGGATGCTGGCTATCTTCGTGCCAGCAATAGTATCTTGTGTAATTTTTTAGGTTTGGAGAGTAGAGGGTTAGTGTCTTGAAGAGTTTTCTGTCTTAATAAAAACGTTAAAAAAAACTAAACTAGAAAATCTTTTATGGGTGTTTTATTGCTGGTATTAAGTTGTGCGTGATTTTAGCATTACTTTTCGCTCATTTCCAAGGGAGGTGCGCAATTTAGACATATAACACGCTTACATATGTATAACGCTCGGCCGGAGTTTTGATGGATTCCAGTTCCTTCTACTATCGCAGTGTTTTAAATCATCAATTGGTGATAGTGCTAGAATTGGCTGAGCCCACTCCGATAATACTGTCATAAATATCGCCGAAATCTCGGTAATAAACCAGTATTAAATAGTTGTTTTCTGTAAAATGAAAATTCCCTCCTACTTGGTTAAATCTAATCTTTTCGTTTTCTCCTTTTATGACATATTTATAGTTGTAAAAGCCCTGCTTCAGTTTCATTGTGGCCTCCATCATGCCATTGTCCTCATTGTAGTGCATTTTGTTTTCTTCGGTTAACGCATAGTTGTTGTACTTGCCAAAAATATGCACATCGTCCAAGGCCAAGATATCTGTATAGGGAAGGCTAAAATGAATCTTAGTGTACTCTGCCTCCCTAGAGTCATTGTCTCCCTGCAGGGTTCGCACTTTATAGTCTCCATTTATGTCCGGAAAATAGGTGTAGGGTTCATTGCTTCTAAACGCATCAGAAAACAAATAATGGTTATAAATATCTATCAGTTCTATTCTGCTAATTTCCGAGCTGGGTGCCCTAAGATCACTAGTATCAAAGAGGAGGTATTCGTTCCCGCCGAAAAATGAAGTTTCTTGGTCGTATTTGTATACAAGTTCGTTTCCAAGGGTAAATTGGGGGGGTATGTTGTAAATAGCGGTTGGCCAATAGTAATTTTGTAAAATGGCTATTTTCACTTCTTTTTTAGGATTTACCAGTCTAAAGTTTCCTGAATTTATGGAAAGCTGAATTACTTGTTTTTCGTTTAGAAATTCAAAATCACGAGATCTTTTTACAATTCCTCCAACGTTTACAGAGTTTTTATATACAATAAAGCGCCGGGAGAACTGCAGCTCATAGCTGCTATTGTAAATTTCTAGAACGTAATTCCCTGTAACTTTTAAACTCACATTTTCGTTTGGAATAGTAAGTTGGTATGTGGAATATGTTTCTAGGGTATTGTAACTATTTTGATAATTAATGATACGCTGGTTGTCCATTCCCTTTATAACTTGAGATTTCAGCAGATCGGAAGGAGTCCAATCATAATCACAGTGTACTAATTTATAGTAGTAATCCTGTTCGTTTGCCAAGAGGTCATCAAACTCTAGATACATAAGTTCCCCTATTTGTATAATGGGGAACTGATCTTCTGTTGGACCTTTGAATGTAATGGATTTAATATTTTGGGGAGGGTTTACTTCTTTTTGTACTTGACATAAAACAATTTGGGTACAAAAAAGAAACAAAATGTGTTTAAACAAAAAGCGCATTTATAAGCTAATTTTAGGGCAAAGGTAAACAAAAACGATACCGAAAAAATTAACATCGATATAATGCCGAAATTATAGGATAATAATTATGAATTTTTTTCATTTAGTAGTAAATTCGTAGCAAATTTTGTTAACCTAAGGTCTACAACATATGTCTAAAGACATTCGAATTAAAAAAGGGTTGAATATTAACTTAGTAGGTGCTGCAGTGTTAGAAACTTCTAAAGCAGTTTTAAGTAATATTTACACGTTAAATTTAGAGGATTTTCACGGAATGACTCCAAAAATGTTACTGAAGCAAGGTGCTGAGGTCAAAGCTGGAGAGCCTTTATTCTTTAATAAGAGTATAGCAGAAATGCTTTTTGTGTCTCCTGTTAGTGGAGAGTTGGTGGAGATTGAGCGAGGTGCGAGAAGGCGTATTCTATCTGTAAAGATTTTAGCGGATAAGGATCAGGAAGTAGTTTCGCATGCTATACTAGATCTTGAGAAAGCTACCAGTCAGGATATTAAATCGGTTTGGTTAAAGGGTGGTTGTTGGCCTTTTATAAAGCAACGACCTTACGATATAATAGCTGATCCCGATACTTCACCAAAATCCATATTTATTTCTGGTTATGTTACGGCGCCTTTAGCTGCGAATTTGAATTATGTTTTAAAAGGTAAGGATGCAGAGCTACAAGCAGCAGTCACTGCATTGGTAAAACTGACTCCTGGCAAGGTACATGTTTCAGTAGGACAGGCCGATGATTCGCCTTTAACTTCATTAAAAGGGGTTGATTTGCACAAGGTTTCGGGTCCTCATCCAGCAGGATTAGTAGGAACGCAAATTAATAAATTGGATCCTATTAATAAAGGGGAGTTGGTTTGGACCATTACTCCACAGGATTTAGTAATTATGGGGGAATTTTTGCTTACGGGAAAATTCAATGCAGAAAGAACTATCGCCTTGGTAGGTTCTTCGGTAAAAGCTCCTAAATATTATACAACAAAAATAGGTGCTGAAATTTCTACTTTTCTTTATGCAAGTGGCGTGACAGAAGAAAATATACGGGTAATAAATGGAGATGTGCTCACTGGAGCTAAGAGTAAACCAGATGGTTGTCTTAGTTTTTATAATAACACGGTAACGGTTATACCTGAAGGTGATGATTATGAATTTTTTGGTTGGAACAAACCAATTTTTAATAAGATTTCTGCCACAAGGGCCTTAACATTCTCTTGGCTTCAGCCAAAGAAAAAATATGACCTTACTACCAATACCAATGGTGAGCACAGAGCTTTTGTTGTAACAGGACAATACGAGCAAGTTTTTCCAATGGATATCTACCCTATGCAATTGCTGAAAGCATGTTTGGTTAAGGATTTAGATGAAATGGAACATTTAGGCTTGTATGAGGTTTCGCCTGAGGATTTTTCTTTGACGGAATTCGTTTGCATTTCTAAACAGCCCCATCAGCAGATTATAAGAGAAGGTTTAGATTATTTACAACAAGAAATAGGATAAGACATGAGCATAAAAAGCACATTGCACGACTTAAAAATGAAGTATAAGGGCCAAAAAATGGCACCTGCCTTCAATGCCTTTCATACTTTTTTGTTTGCTCCGAATGAGACAACCCATTCGGGATCCCATGTTCGGGGGGCAGATGATTTAAAAAGAACGATGAATACGGTAATCATGGCTTTGGTTCCTATTTTAATCTTTTCCATGTTTAACGCAGGCTATCAGTATTATTCTGCATTAAATGGTTTTCCTGAAAATTTCTCGGTAATGGAGCATTTCATTACTTGGGATAATTTTTGGATAGGTATCATAAAAGTGCTGCCTTTGGTAGTGGTTTCTTACGGAGTTGGTCTTATAGTGGAGTTTATTTTTGCTGTAATAAAAGGCCATGAAGTTGAGGAAGGTTATTTGGTCACTGGAATGTTAGTTCCTTTAATCGTGCCTATAGATACACCATTATGGATGCTTTCTGTAGCTGTAATTTTTGGAGTAGTCATAGGTAAAGAGGTTTTTGGAGGCACGGGGATGAATATTTTAAACCCGGCACTGACTATTAGAGCTTTCTTGTTTTTTGCTTATCCTACATGGATGAGCGGGGATAAAGTATGGGTTTATGAAGCTCGTGAGAGGTCAGAACAGATTTTGGCAGGAGCAGATAATGTGGATGCTATTTCTGGAGAAACGATATTAGGCTATTTGGCTCAGAACAATGAAGCAGCCATGTCTGCGAAATACAGTATATCAGATATGTTCTTCGGTTTTATTCCGGGTTCTGTTGGTGAGACATCCGCCTTTTTATGTTTATTAGGAGGTTTGTTTTTGATTTTTAGTAAAATAGCGAGTTGGAGAATTATGGTAAGTGCCGTTATCGGTTCTTTAGTTATGGGATTGATTTTTAATCAAGTCGTAGAATTAGGATGGATCGGTGAAACGAATAAGTTTTACGGACTTATGAGTTTTGATTTTTGGAAACACCTTATTGTGGGAGGTCTAGCGTTTGGTATCGTGTATATGGCTACAGATCCGGTAACCGGTTCCCAGACCAATAAGGGAAAATGGATTTATGGATTCTTCATCGGATTTATTTCCGTAATGATTCGTGTCTTTAATCCAGCCTATCCAGAAGGCGTATTCTTGGCCATATTATTAATGAACGTATTTGCTCCTACTATTGATCACTACGTGATTCAAGGTAATGTGAAACGAAGAATGAAAAGACTTAAAAATGCCGTTGTACTCCCTAGGGATTCCGATGCCGCGGCAAAAGAACTAAAAGCAGAAACCGTTTAGATATGGCAGTAGATACAGATAAAAACAGTTATACCGTTATTTTCGCCGCCCTTATGGTGGTGGTTGTTGGGTCTATTTTAGCCTTCTTGGCTTCTGGACTAAGGCCCCAAATAAAAGAAAATGAACGTTTTGCAAAGCAGCAGAATATTCTTTATGCCATGGGTGTAAACGAAAATGGTGATGATGCAGGAAGTGTTAATTTTATTCCAACCGATAAAGTAGGGGCCGAGTTTACTACCTATATTAAGGAGCAACTGGTGATTGAAGGTGGTAATGCCACCCAGGATGAAGAAGCCTACTTAATTGATCTAAAAAAACAGCTTTCGAATAAAAAGAAGGGTCTACCATACAAATTACCTCTTTTTGTGGGTGAGAAAGACAATAAGAAGTTTTACATCATTCCTATGTATGGTAAAGGGTTATGGGATGCTATTTGGGGTTATATCGCAGTTGATGATACCATGACCGTTCAAGGAGTTTACTTTGATCATAAGGGAGAAACAGCGGGATTGGGTGCCAATATCAAAATGCGCTACTTTATGGACGATTTTACAGGCGAGAGTATTTTGGATGGTTCTAGGTACGCGGGAATAGCTGTGGCAAAAGGAAATAACGATCCCTTGAACAAAACCAAGGATGATAACGAAGTAGATGCATTAGCCGGTGCTACGATTACCGGAAATGGTGTGGCCGTGATGATCAAAGAGAGCGTCAACCTATATAAAGATTATTTAGAAACCATTAGAGTTAAATAACTATGGCCTTACTTACAAAAAAAGATGCAAATTTAATTTTAGACCCATTAACGGATAATAATCCAATTACCATACAGGTATTGGGTATTTGTTCCGCACTTGCAATAACCGCCGAGTTGGAGGCGTCGATAGTGATGGCTATTTCCGTAATTTTTGTTATGGGCTTAGGAAATGTAGTTATATCCCTGATGCGGGACATTATTCCTTCCAAGATTAGAATCATCGTTCAGCTAATCGTTGTTGCAACCTTGGTAATTATCGTGGATCAGGTTTTAAAGGCCTTTGCTTATGAACTCAGTAAAACATTGGGTGCCTTTATCGGTCTGATTATTACAAACTGTATCATTATGGGACGTTTTGAAGCTTTTGCACTTGCAAATGGTCCATGGAGGTCTTTCTTGGATGGTATTGGTAATGCATTAGGATACGGTGTTATCCTTATAATAGTTGGATTTTTTAGGGAATTACTTGGCTCTGGTACACTTTTGGGTTTTCCGGTATTAGGGGATCCTATTATGAAAACAGGTTTGTATGCAACGGGATATGAGAATAACGGTTTTATGATCATACCGCCGGCTGCTTTGATTGTTGTAGGTATCCTTATCTGGGTGCAACGGTCAAGAAACCCGGCATTGATTGAAGAGAACTAAATTTTACAGATAAAAAGAAATTATGTTAGAACATATAGAGTTATTTTTCAAATCGATTTTTATAGATAATATGGTATTTGCCGTATTTCTAGGAATGTGTTCCTATTTGGCAGTATCCAAAAAGGTGGCTACGGCAGTTGGATTGGGAGCAGCTGTAATTTTTGTATTGGCGGTTACTGTTCCGTTAAACTGGTTATTAGATAAGTATTTGTTGCAAGAAGGTGCCTTGGTATGGTTAGGAGAAGAATATGCAGATTACAATCTAGGCTTCTTGTCGTTTATATTGTTTATTGCCACCATTGCTACAATGGTACAACTAGTAGAAATTATCGTTGAGAAATTTTCACCATCCCTGTACAATGCCTTAGGTATATTTTTGCCATTAATTGCTGTAAACTGTGCCATTTTGGGAGGATCTTTGTTCATGCAGGCGAGAGAAATAGAGACTTTTAGTTTGGCGTTAAACTATGGTATTAGCTCCGGAATAGGATGGTTCTTGGCTATTTTGGCCATTGCAGCGATTCGTGAAAAAATTCGATATTCCAATGTGCCTGCGCCTTTAAGAGGTTTGGGTATCACTTTTATTATCACAGGTTTAATGGGTATAGGATTTCAAAGTTTTGGAGGTATGTTAACCGGAGGCGGAGAAGAGGCTCCTGTTGAAGTGGATACTACAACCGGGCAACAGTTGGAGGACACTGATGTGCTTTCAGAGGAGGCAGAAGAATTAAAAAAGGAAATAGACGAAAAGGAAATTTCTTATAACGACTTAAATAAATAAAGGATGATTTTAGCAACTAGTACAGTTGGAACAATAATGATTACCGTTGTGGCCTTTTTGGTGCTACTTATGATTTTGGTGTCAATTCTGTTATTTACAAAACAGAAGTTATCTCCTTCGGGACCTGTGACACTTACTATCAACGGAGAAAAAAAGATACAAGTAGCTTCCGGTAGTACCTTGCTTACCACGCTCGGTGCCCAAAAGGTATTCTTGCCATCTGCATGTGGTGGTGGTGGAACGTGCATACAATGTGAATGTCACGTGCTTTCTGGCGGAGGTGAAGCTTTGCCTACCGAAACGCCACACTTTTCCAAAAGGGAATTGGGTCATGGAGCGCGTTTGGCATGTCAGGTTAAAGTAAAGCAGGATATGGAAATCACCATTCCTGAGGAAGTCTTCGGAATTAAAAAATGGCCAGCTAAAGTAGTGCGTAATTACAATGTCGCTTCTTTTATTAAAGAGTTTGTAGTTGAGATTCCAAATGATATGGGTTACAAAGCTGGGGGATATATCCAGATAGAAATTCCACAATGCGAGGTTAAGTTTGCAGATATGGATATTACCGCGCACCCAGAAGAACACGAGACACCTGATAAATTTCAGGCGGAATGGGATAAATTTAATTTATGGCCATTGGTCATGAAGAACCCTGAGACTGTTGAAAGAGCGTATTCTATGGCTTCTTTTCCTGCGGAAGGTAGAGAAATTATGTTAAACGTACGTATTGCAACTCCGCCGTGGGATCGTTCAAAGAACGGTTGGATGGATGTTAATCCTGGCGTTGCTTCGTCCTATATATTTGGTTTAAAGCCGGGTGATGATGTTACTATTTCCGGACCTTACGGTGAGTTTTTTATCAATGAGTCGGATTCTGAAATGTTATATGTTGGTGGTGGTGCTGGAATGGCTCCAATGCGTTCGCATTTATTCCACCTTTT
>CAZDOW010000045.1:22329-25675 GCA_964507115.1 uncultured Maribacter sp. | reverse complement strand
TAAATACAGATAATAATCCAGACAACGATTTGCAAGGTGAAATTGTAACCTGTTCCATAGATGGTGATAACCTAGCTAAAATATTCTTGTGTGGCGTTGATGATGAAGCTACTATTCAATTAGGAATAACAGATGCCCAAAGTATAGTTTGGCAAAAATTAGATGAGAATAGCTGCAGTAGTACTGGTGATGATTGTGCCAACAAAAATGGCACTTGTACCTGGAGCACTGGAGTAACTCAGGATAATTTTACCGTAGCTGAAAGTGGTGAATATAGGGTAGTAATCAATTACCAAAATGGTTGTTTTAGTCGTTTCTATTTTAATGTGTTCAAGAATGAATTGGATGTTACTTATACAGCAGAAGACATTATTTGTGCTACCGATGGTTCTATTCGTATTACCAATGTAGGTTCTGGGTATGGTTTTCAATTGATAGATGCCACTAATGACACTATTATTATTCCTTTCTCCGCTAACAACGGCCCTAACTTTAACATAGCTAGTAATGGAACATATAAGGTACAGGTTACCCAATTGAATCCTACCACTGGTGTACCTATTTCTGGTAGTTGTTTGTTCGAAACAGCGGATATTGGAATACAAGAACGTGATTTTCAAGTAAGATTAACCTCTACTCCAGCAGATTGTAATCAACTTGGAACCGTCACCGTACAGGCCTTAAATGTATTACCTAACTACAGCTATGAACTTCGTTTGGATGACGGAAGCAATGGTGGTCTTGGGTCATTAGTAAGCACTCAACCTGCCCTAAATGATGACACCCATGTATTCTCCAATGTGAATCCAAATAACTATATTGTTGTAACTCGTACGGATGATGGCTGTTTGGATTCACAACAAATAGTCGTTAACGATACCCCTGAGGTACGATTAATAGCAACTAACTCACAAAATATAACTTGTGCGTCTGGTATTGCTACCTTAACACCAAGTGGTGGTGCACCAAACGCTACATACCAAATGGCTATTTGGAGTAAAGATGGGGTTGACTTATATGCGAATCCATCAGCTATACCGGCAGCAAATTTACAAAGCACACCTAATATTTTATTTCGTGATAGTGCCGATGCGGGGGATTATGAATTCATTGTAATTGACAGTAACGGATGTTTTGCTGAGTCAAATATTATAACCATTGAAGATTTAGGTAGCCCAATTTTATCAGCATCAAACACAACAATTACGTGCGCAGATTCTGGCACCGCTGATCTTACAGTGAGTGTTACTGGCGGGACAGCTCCTTACCGATATAGTTTAGATGGAGGAGTCACTTACCAAACTACTGATACTTTTTACAATCTAGCAGCTGGGTTCTTTACAATTACAGTGATGGACAGCAGCGATAATGGAGGTATTGGTTGCGTTGAAACTTTAGCATATGAAGTCACCCAACCATTCCGCTTAACAGCTTCACCTTCCATAATAGAAGATGCCTTTTGCGACCCTAGCGGCGCATTAGTGAAAATATTAAATCCAAACGGAGGTCAGGCACCTTATGAATTTAGTTTTGACGGAGGTAGCACTTTTGTACCTACAGACGAACAACGATTATTGTCCGGTTCCTATCAATTGGTATTAAGAGATGACTTAGGGTGTACTTATGACATGGACATTATCGTTCCAAATCCTGTTGCAGAGCCTAACTTTAGTCAAGCGGTAGACTATGATTGCACTGGGTCGGGTACCATAACCATGACTCCATCCAATACCTCAGATTTTACTTACACCTATTCCTTAAACGGTACGTTAAACGCACCAGTAGATAATAATATATTTGCTAATGTGGCTGCAGGAACCCAAACCATAACCGTTGGTTATACTGGGAACATTGCGCCTAACCAAAGTACCTTATTCTTTGAGAATTTTGGAGCAGGACCAAATACCCAAATTGGGGAAGTTGGCCCAGGTTATTGTTACGAGCCACAAGATGGTAGTGCAACAAACTGTAATCTAGGTCCAGCTGGTATCTTAGTAGACGGCGAATACTCGGTAACTAGCAACGTTACCAATCCAATTCCCGCCTACCGAAATCCAAATGACCATTCTGCACTAGCAGACGGACGTTTCCTCGCTATAAACCCAAGTAACATTCTAGTTGGCACGAACAGTATCGTTTGGAACAGAACTAATATAGAAGTACTTCCAAATAGAGATATTGACATATCATTCTGGGCTTATAATTTACGACAGACAGGTTCTGTTGGTAACAATCCAGAAATATTAATAGAATTAGTAGATGCCTCTGGTAATGTACTAAGCAGTTTTGCAACGAATGAAATACCAAAAAACAATAATGCAAATGATTGGCATGCTAGAGCAATAACACTGAATCCTGGCGCGAATACGAATATTGGTATCGTCTTACGAAGTAGTCAACTCAGTGAAGATGGTAATGAATTAATCTTAGACGATATACAAGCTTCGCAAGCACCTGAAATTTGTGAAAAAACTACGGACATTACTGTAGTGGTCGAAACAGGTCAGGCTTTTGTTGCTACTTTACTTAGCACAATAGACCCAAGTTGTAGCACGAGCACGGATGGGGCTATACGATTTGAAGTTGCCAATTTTGATGCTACAACAGGTTTTGAATACTCTACGGATAGTGGTGCTACTTGGACGACTTCTTTAGTATCTCCAGTTACCACTGCGGCCAACTTTATTGCGGGCGTATATACGATTGAAGTACGTAAAGTAGCTGATAATTCTTGTATTACAGACTTCCCAGCCACAATTGCCTCCCCCGCTCCTATTGTACCTCAATTAACCCAAATAGCAGACTACACTTGTTTTAATACGGGTGGTACTTTAGAAGCGTCAGCAACAGGAGGTAGTCCTATTTACGAATATCGCTTGGAAGACTTAGGAGGCACTGAAATAGCCGCATATCAAACCAATGCAAGGTTTCCTAATATCCCAGATGGCACCTATGTAGTGCGCGTTAGGGATACTAACGGATGTGAAGTCGTCTCTACGACACAAGTAACAATTGACCCACCCACTACCATCGCTTTTGATGTAGTGCCTATTGCTTGTTATGACGGACTAAACAATGCTTCTTTAGCTATTTCTGTAACAACCGGAAACGGTAGTTATACCTTTAGAATAAATGGAGGTGCATGGATGACACCTACTCCAGTTACAGGGGTGAACTACACGTTTGCAGGCTTATCAAATGGTTCTTATGATATTGAAGTAAGCGATAGCTACGGATGTGTTTCTCCAGTAGAAAACATTGTAATAGCCCCTACGCTTTTAGCTCAAATAGACGTCGTTGATGTAAGTGCATGTGCCAATGGTAGTATCACAGTAACACCTTCTGG